>CAIYCZ010000497.1 GCA_903924805.1 uncultured delta proteobacterium
AACCCGTAACATTGAAATTATTTTCCCATGGAGTAATCAATGACAAAAAAATATGATGTGGTGGTTGTCGGTGCAGGGCCTGCAGGAGCTATGGCTGCAAAGACCGCCGGTGAGAACGGCTTAAAGGCGGCACTTGTTGAGAGAAAGAAAGATATCGGGAACATGGGGCGCTCATGCTGCATGATGCTGCTGGTGATGAATGAATACTATTTCGGCGAACGAATGGGCATAAACACAAGAGACGGCCGGCTCAATTTTCCGGTGAACGGTTTCAATATAAAACTCCACGGCGGCTACAAAGACCTTTATGCGTACCACATCTATGCGCCGAATGGCCATCGCGTTACCCTTGGCGATGCAGACCATGAACGGAAGCAGGAAAACCCGCATCGAATCGCGCTGGTGCATGATAAGGGTGCCCTGGTGCAGGGTCTGGTTGAAGAGGCGGCGCGAGCCGGGGTGGATGTTTTTGACGGAACAAATGTTACGAATATAAAAAAGAAAAAAAACGGTGTTTCGGTCATTACCGATAAAGACACGCTGAATGCCACGTTTGTCATAGCAGCAGATGGTGTCAATTCGCGCATTGCAGATAATGTGGGGTTCAATAAGGACCGGGAGTTGCTGGGACTGTTCCTGGTATACGGGACAACGTTCAGCGGATTGAAGGGATTTGATCCCAATGCTTTCAGTCAAATCCTTTACGGAATGCCAGACCCGGCTTTTATCGGCATCTCTCCCCTTGCCGGTCAGGATGGATTCCACGTTGTTGCCATTGGCCTTGATCCAGCCATCAACCTGGAGAAGACCATGAAACGGGTTATGACCGAAAGCACCTTTGCTCCCTGGTTTAAAGATGCACGGGTCATTGGACACCATGCAGCAGTAGAGAAGTTATATTCTCCCATTTACGAACCCTATAAGGACAATGTGCTCCTTGCCGGGGACGCGTGCTGGACCCAGGAGGCGGAAAATACCGGCTGCCTGATGGCCGGCTGGCGTGCTGCTCACTCTGTTACCGAAGCTTTGCTTGAAGGCAATATAAGTAAAGAGGGCGTTAAGAGTTATTTGGACTGGTGGAAAAGGTCGTACTGCGATACCTATAATTACGCTTCCTATGTTAAGAATTTTATTTTGAGCTACATAATGACCAGCGATGACATTGATTATTTCCTCGGCCATTTCAAGAAGCCATTTCCCGGTAAGCTGAATGCCTATACTACCTTCGATGTGCTGGGCGCTGAACTGCCCAACGTACTCCCCAAAATGGCGGTGGAACGTCCTACCATCATACCGAAGATACTTGCCTTTAATATGGCACCCATCAATGTTCTTTTTGCCGATCAGATAAAGGCTGCGCAGGCTATTCTGAACGCATAATGTGGTAATGCTGAACAGACCTCGGGGGCAGGATAGCACTCCTACCATGAATAGTATAATGGGGGCAGGGGGGGAAGGGCGATGCAGACAGGAAGTTCCCCGTTCCCTCATCAGACAAAATAGTATCACCTATAATATTTCTAAAAAACACTCATTGAAAGGGAGGTAATGATGGCTTTCTCAAAAGGTTATGCTGGAAAGGTGCTCCGGGTTAATTTATCCAATCAGAAGATTTCCGTGGAGCAATTGAATGAAAGGCTTGCCACATTATTTATCGGTGGACGGGGACTGGGTGCAAAATTGCTGTTTGACGAGGTAAAGGCCGGTGTTGACCCATTGAGTGAAGACAATAAACTCTATTTCCTCACCGGTCCTTTAGCAGGCACTACCTCTCAGGCAAGTTCCCGGTGGATGGTAGTTACCAAATCCCCGCTCAGTGGAACCATCATCAGATCGACCGGCGGTGCTGATTTTGGGCATGAACTCAAATCAACCGGGTTTGATCTTATAGTAATCGAGGGTAAGGCTGAAAAGCCAACCACACTCTGTATACGGGATGACAAGGTTGAATTCAAAGATGCATCCCATATCTGGGGGAAAGAGATTGATACAGAAACAATTCAGGAAATCCTGCGCAGGGAACTCGGGGATGAAAAGATGCAGATTGCCTGTGTCGGTACCGCAGGGGAGAACGGGACGCTCTTTGCCTCCATCCTCAGTGCGCGGCGCAGCGCAAGCCGGGGTGGCGTGGGAACGGTCATGGGTTCCAAGAACCTCAAGGCGATTGCAGTCAGGGGAACCGCAAAGACAGAAGTAGCTGACAAAAAAAAGCTTAACGAGATAACAAAGCAGATAGTAGCAGAAGCCATCAAAACCCCCATGTACGAGGGATTCAGCCATCTCGGTACACCGGGTGCCACCGCCCTGATGCATGAGATGGGCATGCATCCGGCCAAAAATTTCCAGATAGGTCAACTGGATGATTTTTCCGGGCTCACGCCGGATAAGCTGCAGCAGATATTTGTGAAAGATGAGGGGTGCTGTAGCTGTTTTATCCACTGCGGCAGTGTTTTTCATGTCAAGGAGGGTTTATACAAGGGCGACCCGGTTGTAGCTCCCGAATATGAAACCATGTGGTCTTTTGGTGCCAATCTCTCAAATACTGATCTCGGCTTTATCGTGGCAGCAAATAAGGTATGTGATGACTTTGGCGTGGATACCATATCCGCAGGAAGTATTATCGCGTTTGCTATGGAACTGTATGAAAAGGGGATTCTTTCAAAAGCTGATCTCGACGGTATAGACCTCACGTGGGGTAATCATCAGGAGGCATACCGGCTGCTCATGAAAATCGTACAGCGAAAAGGAATTGGAAGCATTCTCGCACTGGGAACCAAACGGGCTGCTGAGCAGATCGGTAAGGGCGCTGCAAAATATGCAATGCAGGTTAAGGGACTGGAAATACCGGGATATGAGTTGCGCGGTGCAAAGGCGCATGGCTTGAACATTGCCACCTCAAATATTGGTGCAAGCCATATGACCGGGTACTGCACCCATGAGCTGTTTGGCGTCCCGCAGCCAATAGACAGGTTCAGCGTGGACGGCAAAGGCAGCCTCACTAAATCCATTCAGGACATAACGGCGACCTATGATTCTCTCGTCATCTGCGGGTTCCCTACGACATTCGGCTGGATGGTGCCGGAAACCTGTGCCAGGCTGTTGAGCGCTGCAACCGGCATAGAGGAATTCTCTGATGTGAACCAGCTCATCAAGGCTGGAGAAAGGATATATACTATCGAGCGGGCATTTAATGTCCGGGAAGGTTTTGCAAGAAAAGATGACTATGCGCCTGAACGATTCATCAAAGAGCCGATTCCCAATGGTCCCTGCAAAGGCCAGGTATTTGAGAACGAAGTTCTCCTGGATGATTATTACCAGGCCAGAGGGTGGGATGTGAAGACCGGAATTCCAACAAAAGAAAAAATGGAAGAGCTGGGCCTGAAGAGCGCGGCTGAAGAATTAAAGAAAATGGGGAAAATGTAAATCCTAAATTCTAATTTCTAAATCCTAAACAAATTCAAAATAATAAATACAAAACAATTTGCCAAGTTTAGAACACTAACGTTTTGGTGATTTGATATTGTTTAGAAATTCGTGCTTATGGTTTAGAAGTTTCCTTGAAGTGGTTTTCAAATGTCCTTAAAGCAGCAGCTTGCAAATATAGTCGGGTCCTCCCAGGTTATTGATGATGCGGTGATTTGTGAAGGGTATGCAAAGGATCAGAGCTTTGTCAAAGGCAAGCCGCCTGATTGTGCTGTTAGACCTCAAACAGTGGAAGAAATACAGGAGATTGTGCGGCTTGCCAACCGGGCAAAGACACCCCTTATCCCATACAGCTCGGGTCTTAACCTGCACGGAGCAACACTTCCTGCCAATGGCGGCATTGTCATTGACCTCACGCGCATGAGAAAGATTGAGATTAATGAGAAGGACTGGTTTGTCATAATTGAGCCGGGTGTGACGTATGAAATGCTGCAGGATGCCGTGACGGAAAAAGGCTTGAGGCTCATGGTTCCATTCGGCGTTCCGCCCGGCAGGTCTGTTTTGACCAGTTACCTTGAGCGGGATGTGATGCTGGCTGCGGCGAGTCTTGAATATGGCAACAACCTCATCTTCGATGCGGAGTTGATACTGCCGCAGGGAGAACTGCTGAGAACCGGGTGCTGGAATCTTGGCGGCAGGCCGGGCGGGTTCTATGGGCCGGGCTTAAATATGCTCTATAAGCTGTGGACGGGCGCGCAGGGGACACTGGGCATTTTTACCAGGATGATTATAACTGTCCAGCACTTTTCCCCGCAGAGACGGTTTTTCTTTATCCCTTTTAACAGCAGTGAAGAGATTGCCGACATAGTTAAGCTCATCCAGCGAAAGGAGATCGGGTGTGAGTGTTTTGGGCTTAACCGCTTTAATCTGGCAGCCCTGCTTACTGATGAATGGGAAGTTCCCCGTCAGTTCCCTGCTGCAAAGAAACCCTCCGCTCAATTTGATATTGTTAAAAAAACTCTCCCTGCCTGGACAATCATCGTAGGCATTACCGGGTCTCCCTATTTCCCTGAAGAAAAAATTCAGTATGAAGAAGATGCGCTGAGGGAGCTATGTAAAGAGATGGGTAGAGCTGTTGATACCAGGCTGCCCGGCTTTCCTGATTTAGAAGCAGTTTTTCTCAGGGAAAGTCTCAGGCCGTGGGGGATTTTAAAAAAATTTAATTACCGGGGTTCTGTCCATGACCTCTCTTTTAAAGTGCCTCTTAAGCGGATTCATGAGGTTGAAACGGCAATTGCAGCCGGTGCTCAAAAGGACAACTACGCTGCACAGGACATTGGCGGGTACTTTGTCGTCATGGAACGGGGAAGGGCGATACACGGTGAATTCGATTTTCACTGTGATCCTACTGCTTCAGAGGAAAAAGACCGGGTAATAAAAATGTGGCTCACTGCAAGCAAAGACCTGATGGACAAAGGGGCGCTGTTTGACCGGCCCTATGGGGATTGGGCAGATATGGTGTATTCCCGCGCGCCTCAGTATGCATTGAAGCTGAAACAGATTAAACAGGAAATGGACCCAAAGGGGATTTTAAATCCGGGGAAACTGGGTTTTAAATTTCAGAAGACAGAAGACAGCTGTCAGAACTCAGAATAATAATTATATCCTCTCCTCTGTACTCTGTCTTTTAACTTCTTTTTAATTGGTTTTCGCCATGACCCAGCAAAAGAAAGTTATCCCGAACAAGCTTCCCGGAGAAGTTTTTAAGGCTCTGGAAGCTGTTGTCGGTAAGGAAAACATTACCGAAGACCGGGCTATTGTAGAGACCTACAGCAAGTTTGGCATTGATATTAGCGGATTTCTGAAAAAGCATGCAAAGGATCCCTCCAACATTCCCGCCTGCGTGGTTCTGCCGCAGACCACAGAGGAGATCCAGAAAATTGTCCGGGTTGCAAACCGGCATAAGATTCCTTTTGTACCGGTTACCAACGGCCAGCTTGGCATTGCCAATATGCCTACTACTCCTGCTCCGACGCTTTTTATACACTTCAGCCGCATGAATAATATTATCGAGATAGATGAAGAGTCTATGACCATGCGGGTGCAGCCCTATGCGGATTATGCTCAGGTGCAGGCAGAGGCTATGAAGCGGGGCCTCTGGAATGGCGGAACACCGCTTGCAACATCTTTGTGTAAAATATCATCCCAGGCCATACTTGCCGGGCTCTGGCAGACCAGCAAGAAGTACGGAACCATAGGTAAGAATATAGTCAGCCTTACCATGGTTCTGCCTGATGGTGAGATTCTCAAGACCGGGTCCTGTGCGGTAGAGGGTGTTGATGATTTCTGGGAGCATGCGCCGGGGCCGGATCTTTACAGCCTGTTCCGGGGAAGTGCCGGCGCATCAGGCATCATCGCCGAGCTTACCATTAAGCTTCATCCCTGGCCGGGGAAGGAATCTCTCCCCGAGCCGGAGCCGGGACGTCCATCCATCAGAACCTATTATGATGAGCGCTATGATAAGGCGGACCCGCCTGAGAATCACCGTCTGTACTGGATTGAGTTCAAGGACCTGGAATCCCAGATACAGGCGCTACGGGAGATGGCTCATGCAGGTATTGGCATCGGCCTTAATGCCGCCGGCGTTTATAACTCTTACTACTGCTCGCCAACCCAGGAGCTTACCCTGAAGCGGGTAAAGGAGAAATTTTTTCCTGCCTATAACCTGTATGTAATCAGCGCCTGCTTTATTTCTGAAAAGCAGCTTGCCTATGAGGAAAAAGTTATACAGCGAATTGCTGAACTCTACGGGGGCAGATTCCTCTCCTCTGAATATAAACCGGAAGTCCTTGAAGCCCTGCGCCCGTGGAATCTGGACTGCATACGGCACGTGTGCGGCTACCGTATGTCACGCCACTTCTACCTTGATACCTGGTTCTGCAGCGGTGTGCCCGATATTGGCACCGATGCTCAGAAGATATGGACCACTGCAATAAACACTGTTGGTGAAACGTATATTACCGACCGGGGCGGGGTTGACGACACCCCGTTTATGTATGCCACAGACCCCGCGGGAAGAAATTTTTTCACCGAAGCAGATGTGTATCCCAATGGGCTTGACCCCCCGTCTCTGCAAAAAGCACAGCAGCTTATGCTGTTCAGCATAGGAAGGACTTTCGGACAGAAGATAGGTCCCGGGGTAACCGGCTTCGGGGCTACGTTTGAACCCTTCACGTCCTTTTTTCCGGAGATGGGCCCGGATGTTTACCTGCTGCTGCGCGCGTTCAGGAAGGTTATGGACCCCAATGGCGTGTGCGCTCCGGGGCGAAGTGTTTTTACTGAAGAAGAGTTTAAACAGTTTCCGGCACAGTTGGCAGATGCTATCAACCGGCTTCGGGAGATGAACGGCCTTGAGCCAATAAGAGTACCCGGGAAACATGAATAAGGTAACACCATACAAAGGAGAGTGAATCATGAAAGAACGCTATGATGTCATTGTTATCGGGGCAGGCCCTGCAGGGCTGCTGGCTGCCAGGGCAGTCGCCGAGAACGGTTTTACCGTGGCGGTGGTGGACCGGAAGGAA
Organism: uncultured delta proteobacterium; assembly: GCA_903924805.1. GTDB lineage: Bacteria > Desulfobacterota > WTBG01 > CAIYCZ01 > CAIYCZ01 > CAIYCZ01. Next base: position 7,008 of record CAIYCZ010000497.1, read on the forward strand.
CAGATTAATGTTATCAACAGGACCTGCGGCCAGACGCTGCTGCCGCCCAACGATTATTTTTTCGGTGACCTGTTTCACTATAACGAGCGGGATAAAAAATTCTGCTTCCCCAAAAGCGGACTCAGCTTTCCCTACAGCGGCCCGATTAAAAACCTCTATGACTGGTATATGTATTCTCCGGGGATGAAACGGATGCATTTCGGCTACCCGGAAGGGTATGCTCCTCCCA
>CAIYCZ010000498.1 GCA_903924805.1 uncultured delta proteobacterium
GTTGTGCCCGCATTGCTGTTAATGATCTGCTGGTAAGCCTTCAGCGCTTCCTGCATCATCTCCTCAAGCAGAGCTGCGTCGCTTTCCTCAAAAAAATAGAGTACGCCGCACTCAGCAGCGCAACCGCCCAGCATGCCGCGCCCGGCCAGAAAAGACTGATATTCTTCCAGGCTCTGCCCATGCCGGTCGCAGACAGCCTTTAGAGCTGCCGTCAGCATATCCTTGTCGTTCTGGTTTGGTGCTCCATTCTGGATAATAAGATCAATGTAAACCGTCACCATGACATTCTGCTCTTCGATCCTGCTTGTGCTGGCCATTATGATCAATCCGGGGATACCGGGGCTGACCGGCCACGCCAGAGTCTGAATCAATGTTATATCTGCAGAAGCACCTTCCACCGTGCCGCCGCGCATCTCAACCACAGCCAGGCCCGCTTTTTCCAGAACCCTGCCGCGCGAGCAGTGCACTTCAGCGGCCCAGGTTTCAGACTGCCGGCTGATCACCGGAACAAAAGAGTCCGCCCCATTTATGTCTGCGTAACTTTTCCCTGCGATTGCTAAATTTTCCATCCGCGGAAAGGCAAAGCTGTTTTTTAAATCCATGTACTGTTCTCCTTATAGGGAATTAGCATGTTGTTTTTAAGAGTTGCTTTTGCCCTGTTCTTAATGCTGATTTTTGAAATACTCCTCCCATTTGTTTGCAACAAGCTCAAAAGCGTCTGCGGCCCTTTCTTCAACAACAGTGCGGTTATCGAGCGGAAATAGTGCCGGCCCCCCTTCCGATGCCAGTTGCCGGGTGGCATCTATTACGATCTTGCTGCTTAAAAACATTTCCCGGCAGCTCGGGTCGACTGGTATGTGAATGGACTGTTTGACAATAAGGCTGGCCGGGTCTGGCTGCCAGCGAGTGCCCACTGCATGCATAACCCGTGAGATATTTGTGGGATCAATATCCTTGTCAACCACCACAACGATTTTTTTACTGAAGCCGATCATCCGGTAACCCAGTATCATCATGCCTGCCTCGATCCCCTCGCCGGGAAGCTTTTTGTCAATGCTGACAATGACCATTGCGGGTGTTTCCGTGGGGGTATAGAGCTTAACCAGGTTATTCATATTTTTCTTGAGCCGGGCAAAATGAGCTACATCCCAGGGGAGCGTCAGGTAGGCGCCGCCGATACCGGGCCACAGGTTATAGACCCATGGCTTGACACGGTGGGTGATTTTCTTGATTTCGACATAGAATGCAGGCTGTTTTTTTCCGATGTAGCCGAACATTTCACCATACGGGCCGTCCTCTTCACCCTCCATGGGAATCTCGCCCTCGATAATTATCTCTGCATGCGCCGGAACCAGAAGGTCATTGGTTTCACTTTTGACCAGCTCCACCGGTGTACCCCGAAAGCCCCCGGCCAGAGAAAATTCATCAACGCCAAGATCAGCAAGCCGTGTACCGCTCATCATGAAAGATACGGGATCAATGCCGACAGCAATTGACACCGGGACCTTTTCCTCGCCCCGTTCAGCCGCGCGCATCACATACTGGTAGCCGTGACTCATATTGGTAAGACAGATGCCGACCTTGCGCGGGCCTTTGACATGCAGGCGGTAGGTGCCCACATTGCGGCCCAGTTCCGGGTCCTCCATGACTGCCGAGCCGGCGCTTATAAACTGGCCGCCGTCAGCCGGGTTGTTTCTTATCCAGGGGAAACGGTACACATCAACATCATCCCCCTCCAGGATTACCTCCTTGCACGGCGCGTCTTTTTTATTAATGACAACCGGATCTATCTTCTTCCATTTAAAATTATTGTCCAAGCGGTTCAGGATGAGACGGGAAGCCAATTGGTGCATCTCGCTCTGGTTGTCGTTGACCTTTTCAGGGTCAGCCCCGAAGCACTGCGCCACCCGGCCAAAGCCGTTAAAGATATTTGCAATGACGGGAGAGTCATGCCACCGGCCATTAACTTTTGTCCGTTTCACCAGAAATGCCGGCGCTTTTTCCTTCAAGCGATCATCAAGCGTGTAGGAGAAAGCCGTCATCTCATACCGGTCCTGATCCATTTCATTAATCCTGAGCAGTCTGCCCTGTGCCTCCAGAGCAGCAACATAATCACGCATAGAATCATAGGGGAACATGTGTGTTTCCTTTCAAGCTTATATCAGGGAGTACAGCGGTTAATAGCTTTTACAGACCGTAGTTACTGAACAGATCGCGGCTGCAGTACTCATCTGAGTTCATACGTTCTGTTGCTTTTTCCTCGGTGAGCCAGCTGATTTCCTTGCCGTTTTTATCGTTACTGAGAATGCTTTCGACCAAAAAAGGCGTTACGGTCTCAACGGTATCTGCAAGGCAGTTGTAAAGAGCCGTAACGGTCTCCA
>CAIYCZ010000499.1 GCA_903924805.1 uncultured delta proteobacterium
CCCTTTCTTTCATATATATACCCAATCCCCTCATAGGCTGCAGGTCTCAGGGAATTGTAGGGACTGTCAGCTCTCAGCTTTTTTATGAAATCCTGATAATAGGTGAGTGCTTCGTCATCTTTTCCAAGATCATAGCTGCTGGCCCCTGCATAAAAAAGAGCAACCTCTCCGCCCTGGGCTCCGGGGTACTGCTGGATTATTTTTTTAAATTCCTCCAGCGACTGCTTGTAAACTTCTTCCCGGGGAGGCGGCGTTTCTTTCTTCCCCGGTTTTGACTCATGACTGTTATACCGCTCCAGCGCATTATAAAATAAAGCAAGTGACTGCTCATCCGCCCGCGCCTTTTGAAACATCCATAATCCAATCCCGCCGGCAATAACCACGACAATCAAACCGACCGCAGCAGCCTGCACATAATGTTCAATAACCACTGCCTGAATCTGCTGCCACAGTGCTGCGATTTTACCGGGTTCGATCAATTCCAGTTCTTTTGATATTTTCCGTTTCGGCATTCGTTACTCCTGCTCCTTATTGTTCATAGAGTACGGTGATTCTAACACAGCTATGTACGGTGTTAGAGACTTCAGTTTTTTCTCTCCGAGACCGGGAATAGTCTGCAATTCCTGGACATCCCGGATTCCCCTATGCTCCTGTCGGTAGCGAGCGATTGACTCAGCAGTCTTTTGACCGATAGCAGGTATCAGGGTAAGATCATCAACCGCAGCCGAGTTTATATCAACAGGCATAAAAAAATTCAAGCGCGCTGCAGCATCCATATCCCTGATCTCCCGGCTTCCGCTCCCGGTATTGAAAATAATCTTCTTCCCGTTTTTTATGACGGCAGCCGCGGACCCCTGATTGCCCGGCTGAACCGGATTGTTTTCGTTACTGCCGCCTGCGGCTTTTAGAATATCGCCGGGGGCCTGCTCGCGGGTAAAATAATAAAAGCCTTCCCTCTTAACAGCGCCTCTCACTTCATAAACAATCGAACGTGTCGTGCGGTACGTCGTTCTCTCTCCGGACAGTGCCTGGTGCAGGTGTATCAGTGAGAGCGGTAAAAGAACTATCAGCAGTATACAAACAACTGCCAGCTGCTCGCGTGTACAGGTTTTCATGTATGGGAATTTTCGTGCTTGCGCTGATCTTTAAACAGTTTATACGTAATACTTTCTGTCAAAGCCTGCCAGCTTGCCTCAATAATATTTTCTGAAACCCCTACCGTGCCCCACGTATCAACTTTATCTCCTGATTCCACAAGAACCCTCACCCGCGCTGCGGTCCCCTGCCCACTGGGAAGCACCCGTACCTTATAGTCAACAAGAGCTACGTCTTTAAGCTGCGGATAAAATTTCTCGAGGGCCTTGCGCAGCGCATTGTCCAGTGCGTTAACCGGGCCGTTCCCCATGGCAGCAGTGTGTTCCACTGTCCCGCCCACCTTGACCATGATGGTGGCTTCAGAAATTGCTTCTTCAGCTTCCCGCTTTTCATTGATGACGCGGAATCCCACCAGGTCAAAATACCGCTCTTTCATGCCCAGGGCTTTGCGCATCTGCAGCTCAAACGATGCTTCAGCGCCTTCAAACTGAAAGCCCTGCCGCTCCAGCTCCTTGAGCTCTGCTAAAATTTCCTGCACCACCGGATCATGGCTGGCAATGTCAATATTGAACTCTTTTGCTTTCTGCAGAATCGTGCTCTTGCCTGCCTGGTCAGAGACCAGGATGCGCTGGGTATTCCCCACTGACTCGGGCATAATGTGCTCGTAGGTCTGTGGTTTTTTCTTTACCGCGCTGACGTGAACACCTGCTTTGTGGGCAAACGCACTGCTTCCTACAAACGGCTGGTGCTTCAAAGGCGAGATGTTTGAAAGCTCAAAGACAAATCGCGATACCGCGCAGATTTTTTTTAATTCCTCATCGCTGATGCAGGGGATCCCCAGCTTCAGCTGCAGATTCGGGATGATTGAGCAGAGATTTGCGTTGCCGCACCGCTCGCCATACCCGTTAATACTTCCCTGCACCTGCGTGCATCCGCACTGGATAGCGATAAGGCTGTTAGCAACTGCCACTTCGCTGTCGTTATGGGTGTGAATGCCCAGCGGCTTCTGCGTTGCGTTCCTGGCCACCGCAACAATATCCTTTACCTCATGGGGCAGTGTCCCGCCATTGGTATCACACAGGATCAGGCAATCAGCTCCGCCTGCTGCAGCATGCTCCAAGACCTTCAGGGCATAATCCCGGTCCGCCTTGAATCCGTCAAAAAAATGCTCCGCATCAAAAAATACCTGCGGGACATACTGTTTAAGATAGCGCAGCGAATCCTCTATCAGCGTGAGATTTTCTTCAAGACTGATTTTAAGAACTTCCCGCACATGGATATCCCATGATTTCCCGAATATGGTTACCGCTTCTGTTTTTGCATTGATAAGATCCCTGATATTGTTATCGTGAGAAACCTCAGAGCGGGGCTTTGCCGTGCTGCCAAATGCAACAACCGTTGATTTCTTCAGGTTATATAGTTTAATCTCTTTAAAATAATCGTAGTCCTTGGCGTTTGAGCTTGGCCACCCGCCCTCAATAAAATGCACTCCCAACTCGTCAAGCTTCTGCGTTATACGCAGCTTGTCCTCAAGGGAAAAGGCAATGTCTTCTGCCTGATTCCCTTCGCGCAGTGTGGTGTCGTATAATAGTACATTGTGCATGCTATCAGTGCCTCAGGTCACGAGTCACGAGCGACGGGTCACGGGTGACGGGCCACGGTTTTGCTACTCCTCGGTAACCTCAATCTTATCCAGTTCAAAAGCCTTATGGAGAACACGGACCGCAAGCTCCGTATATTTGGAATTAATGACGCATGAAATTTTAATTTCCGAGGTGCTGATCATCATAATATTGATTCCCTCATCAGAGAGCACCCTGAACATCTTGGAGGCAACCCCTGCATGGCTCCGCATGCCGACGCCTACTATGGAGATCTTCGCTATATTCTCATCAACGGCAACATCCTTTGCTCCTATGTCCCGTGCCGTCTTCTTGACGATTTCCAGTGCCTTTTTCAAATCTGTCTCAGGTACGGTAAAGGTAAGGTCGGTGGATCCGTCTTCACTTGCATTCTGGATAATCATGTCCACGACAATATTTGCCTCTGATATGGGGCCAAACACTTTAGAGGCAGTGCCCGGCTTGTCCGGAACCTTTATAATGGTCACTTTGGCTTCATTTTTATTATAGGTCACTCCTGATACGACAACCTGTTCCATTTCTTCATCCTCCTTTGTTACCAGAGTTCCCGGGTTTTGTGAGAAGCTTGACAAAACAAGAACCCGCACACCATACTTCTTTGCAAACTCGACCGAGCGGGTCTGCAGCACCTTGGCTCCCAGGCTCGCCATCTCAAGCATTTCATCATAGCTTATCTTTTTAAGCTTCCTGGCGTCCGGACAGATAGCGGGGTCAGTCGTATAAACCCCCTCAACATCGGTATAAATTTCACATACTTCGGCATTGAGTGCGGCTGCCAGTGCAACTGCCGTTGTGTCAGAGCCGCCCCTGCCCAGGGTGGTTATATTATTATCTTCATCCACACCCTGAAACCCTGCAACAATAGCAATTTTTCGTTCACGCAAAGCTTTCTGCAGTTCCTCTGTTTCTATTTTCGTTATCCGGGCTTTGCTGAAAGCACTGTCGGTAAAAATCTTTACCTGGTGCCCTAAAAACGAAACCGCATCAACGCCAATATTGTGGAGCGCCATGGAAAGCAGCGCCACCGATACCTGCTCTCCGGTTGAAACCAGCACATCATACTCCCGCTCGCTGGGCGATGGTGTCATCTGCCGGGCAAGGTTAATAAGACGGTCAGTTTCTCCTGACATTGCCGATACCACAACAACCACATCGTTTCCCCTGTTATAGGTCTGCACCACCCGGGAAGCTACATTTTTAATCCGCTCAATATCACCTACAGAGGTGCCGCCGTATTTTTGAACAATTAATGCCACTCGTCAGTACCTCCTCCTGTTTTTTGCTTAAGCTTTTTTATTATTTCTGTATGCTTCTCACCACGGGCTTTAAAAATAAAAGCGCGCCGGTTTTCATCAATAACTGAAATATGGATGGTCAGACATTCCGGGGGAAGAGCAGCTTCTGCCCGGTCAGCCCATTCAATCACCGTAACCCCTGCACCGTATACACATTCTTCAAACCCCAGATCGCGTAAATCATCAAGCGCTGCAATTCTGTATAAATCAAAATGATAGAGGGGAATTGCGGCCGGAAACTCCTGCAGGAACGTAAACGTCGGGCTGGTTACGTCATCTTCGGCGACGCCGGTCAGTGCCGACGCAAGCCCCTTGATAAAGCAGGTCTTACCGGCACCCAGTTCGCCCACCAGGCCGATAATGCTCCCCGGTTGTACAATGCTTCCCAGCAGTTTGCCGCAGCCAATGGTTTCGCGCGGACTCTGTGAGATAAAAGTTAATTCCATTTCTACTTGTTGCTTACAAAAACAGATTCATATACTCCACATGCCAAATGAAGCCTCTGAAGTAATGTCAAAGCTCAAATGGCAAATACAAGATGTCTATTTTGGATTTTGGATTTTGAAATTCATTTGACATTTGAGCTTTGGCATTTGTCATTTACTACCACCATCCCAAAATCTAACCGTCTTTCGTCTCATGGGCCACGAGTCACGAGTCACGGGTCACGAGTCACGAGTCACGGGTCACAACTCCGAACTCCCTAACGCCTTAACTCTTCAACTCCCTTCACATGAACTCTCGCAGCGCCCCCGGTATCTCATTAATAATATCCGTCGCTATGATCCCCGCTGCCCCGCGCTGTGCAGCAATCCTGTCACCAATCAGTCCATGGACAAAAACTGAAAATTGCGACGCGAACAGCGGGTCAAAGCCCTGGGCTATAAAGCCTGCGATCATGCCGGTCAGCACATCGCCCATGCCGGCGCTTGCCATCCCGGGATTGCCCGTCGGGTTTATATAGCTGTGTCCATCGGGTGCAGCAATAACCGTGCGGGCTCCCTTTAAAACAACGGTAACCCCGTAGCGACCGGCAAACGTTCCGGCATTTCCTGTGCGGTCAGCCTGCACTGCCTGTGATGTAGTGCCCAAAAGCCGTGCCATCTCTCCGGGATGCGGGGTCAGCACAACCGGGGCACGTGCCTTTTTAAGAATTTCAGGGGCGCGGGCAATAGCATTTAATCCATCTGCATCAATCACCATCGGCACGGCGATTTCTTCTATCAGTTTATAGACAAGCTGCGCTGTTTCCCTCTTGTCTGAAATACCGGGACCGATAGCCACCACCGTTTTCCCCGGCAATACGTCTTTAATCCGCTGCCAGGACTCAAGTCCCAGCAACCCGTCGAGAATATCCGGCAGCGGCTCGGTCATCGCTTCCGTAACTTTTATTTCGAGAATGGGATTAAGCCGGGCAGGAACCCCGATAGTCACGAGTCCTGCCCCAACCCGCATGGCGGCCTGAGCAGCCACAGCAGCAGCACCGGTCTTGCCGGGTGAGCCGGCCAGGATGAAGGCATGGCCGTAGGCGCCCTTGTGCGATTCGGGGTCTCTCCGGGGAAGCTTGCCGCAAAAGTCATGCTGCTCCAAAAGGTGCTCGTTGAAACCGGCATCCCTGATCAATGCCCGGGGAATACCTATATCGATGACTGCAAGGTCCCCGGCATGGGAAATCCCCGGATACATAACCAGCCCGCGTTTCGGCAGAGCAAAGGTACAGGTGAGATCCGCCTGCACTGCAGCGCCCAGGATGGCACCTGTTGTGGCATCAAGCCCTGATGGCAGATCAACAGAAACAACCGGCACATCAAGTGCGTTTACCTCTTCAATAATCCGGCGCGCAAGACCGCTAACCTCTGCAGAAAGCCCGGTGCCGAAAATGGCATCAACAATAAGGCATGCACCCTTCACTTCAGGCAGAACTGCGCTCCAGGCATCCTCATCCGCCATCTCCCGCAGGATGCCTCCCGCACGCCGGTAGGCGTGAAGATTGAGTGCTGCATCTCCGCTCACCGCATCAATGGCAGCGAGCAGAAAAACTTTTACGGGTAGCGCATGATTCAGGAGATACCGTGCTATGACACATCCGTCTCCGCCGTTGTTTCCCCTGCCTGCCAGAACAATAACGGTCCCCTTGTGCACAGCGGGGAAATACTGCATAATTTTTTCAAAGGTACCCCGCCCTGCATTCTCCATAAGGACAGCGCCGGGGATTCCAATTTCCTGGATAGCCCTGCGATCCAGTTCCTGCATCTGCCGGGCGGTTACAATATCCATGGATTATGCCTCGGGTAATTATATTTTATTTCCTTTGAACCGCAGAGCGCACAGAGATCGCAGAGGAAACCAAAATATTTTTTCTGCGTGCTCAGCGTCCTCCGCGGTGAGATCCCTGCTGAATCAGCTCAAGCATCTCGCGCACGGCGCGCTCCATTCCCACCAGCACTGCACGGGCAATAATGCTGTGACCGATGCTGAACTCTTCTATCCCGCGTATAGCGACAAGACGTGATATATTCCTGTAATCAAGGCCGTGTCCGGCATTAACCTTCAAGCCCAGCGCCGCTGCTGTCTCAACTGCTCCACAGATTCTGTCAAATTCCCGGTCCTGTTCTTTTTCAGTCCTGGCATTACTGTAGATACCGGTATGCAGCTCAATAAACTCTGCCCCGCACTCCTTTGCAGCACTGATCTGCTTAGCATCCGGGTCTATAAACAGGCTCACCACAATGCCTTTTTTGTGAAGCTCCCGAACCGTTGCCCTAATGCTTTTTTTCTGACCGGCAACATTCAGCCCGCCCTCGGTGGTAAGCTCGCGCCGTTTCTCAGGCACCAGGCAGGCCATATCAGGTTTTATTGCAAGCGCGATCTTCACGATCTCGGGAATTGCCGCCATCTCGAGATTCAGCCTGGTTTTGACCGTCTCCCTCAGCAGCGCAACATCCCGGTCCTGAATGTGGCGGCGGTCTTCGCGCAGATGAACGATAATGCCATGACACCCTGCCAGCTCTGCCAGGGCTGCCGCGATGACCGGGTCCGGCTCTGCAGCCAGCCGCGCCTGCCGCACCGTGGCAATGTGGTCAACGTTGACTGCAAGTCTTGCCATAAAAAATTATTCCCTTTGTTGATACAACATTTCTTGAGCGTTCAGCTTTCAGCCATCAGCGTTCAGACTGGAAGTCGATGTGCTGTATGCTGACCGCTGATAGCTATTTACGCTTTTCTAATTGCGTCTGCTACCGCGACAGCTATCTTCACCATCCGCACATTATGCACACGCACAATGTGAGCGCCATTATAAATGGCAATAGCTGCCGCTGCTGCCGTGCCTGTATCCAGCGCATCAATATCCTGGCCTGCCAGCCTGCTGATGGATGCTTTTCGTGATGGCCCCACCAGTATCGGTCTGCCCAGGTCTTGGAATGCAGCTAAATGTTTTAGAATGGTGAAATTATCTTTTTCTATTGATTTGCCGAATCCAATGCCCGGGTCAATGATAATTTTTTCCCGTGCTATTCCCTGTCTGACAGCACAGGAGATTCTTTCTTCCAGGAAAGAGCGGATTTCATCAAGGAGCGAGTCATAGTGAATGTCCTGCTGCATGGTCCGGGGAGTGCCCCTCATGTGCATTAATACCAC
>CAIYCZ010000500.1 GCA_903924805.1 uncultured delta proteobacterium
CCTGTTATCAATCAGCGCCGCAACAGCAAACACAAATGACGCTACAGCCATGGGATAAAAAAGATACTGCATGCCGCACAGCCTCACCACCCATCCGGTGCAGACAGGCCCGATGATAGAGCCAACGCCGTACAAAAAGCTGAAGGTTGAATTGGCAGTACCCATCTGCTGCGGGGGTATGAGATCGCCGATAAGGGCGAGGGCTATGGGGTACAACCCTCCCGCAACAAAGCCAACCGCGAAACAGAGGAATACTATAAAGAAATAGTTTGCGGTGATAGTAAACAAAAACGTGGTGACAGTTAAAATAATCCCCAGCACATAGAGGGAAGGTATCTTACCAAAACGGTCTGCCGCTTTTCCCGCGGGAAACGGAGAGACGATACCGCCGATAGCAAAGAACGTGAAGGCAAGCCCCAGCGAACCCCCTTTAAAGCCCAATTGGTCAAGATACAGGGAAAGGAAACTGCCAATCGATGCTTCCACAACTGCATAGCACAGGCCGGCAAGCAGCGGGATGCGTAATATTTTTAAAAACTCATGCAGACGTATATCGACTGTTTTTAATGCTATAGGCACATCTTCATAACACGTGAGCATCACCAAAAGGCCGACCATGGAGAATGCTGCACCAAAGACAAAAGGCACTGCCTGGTGATATGCATAGAGATATGTTCCTATTCCCGGACCTGCAGCAAAACCAACGGCAAACACCACACCATAGAGCCCCATATTTGATGAACGGCGCTCCGGTGATGATAGTACGTTGATTGCAGATTCTGTGGGCGCAAACAGACAAGCGATGCCGATACCCTGAAAAATCCTGATAAGATAAAAATGCCAGGGAGTAGCAGCAAAAATCATGAGCAGAATGGACACCGTAAAGATAAAAAGCCCGGTAACAATGATTTTCTTAGACCCTGCCTTATCTACAAATTTGCCCATCAGAGGTGTAAACAGGGTGAACGACAGAAAATAGACCGAGGCTATCTGGCCGATTGTTGAAGCAGAAGCACCCGTATCCCTGATTATCAGCGGTATGAGCGGTGCGACAAAACTCATGCCGAAGGCAAGCAGGAGTACCGTGAAAAGTATGGGGAGGAGACCTTTGTCTAACGTATCCAATACGTTCAAAGGAAAAGCCGCTTTCTGTTTTAGAGATTCTTACCTATCTGCATCTGAGAATGTATCTCTCAGAATATAAACGGGGTCATAAAAAAACCCCCTTTAGTAAGGTGGGAAGAAAATCCCCCCCTTTTTTAAAGGGGAGTTAGAGGGGATTTTAACGCAACGCATTCAATGCAGTGAACAAAATTTCAAATATCTTTGGCTATAGTTTGCCACTCACCCTAACCCTCTCCCGCACGTGGACAGGGCGAGAATATTATTCTACTCTGTTATCCCATAAATACTTTCGCGTTTCAGCGACAATAACACCATTGAGCATAATAAGTGATATCAGGTTTGGTATTGCCATCAATCCATTGGCTATGTCTGCAAAACACCAGACTACCGGAAGCGTTGCAACAGAGCCCACCATCACAAAGATTACCCACAGTACCCGGTACGGGGTAATGACCATTTTGCCAAACAGATATTCTGCAGCCCTCTCGCCATAATATTCCCAGCCGAGAATGGTTGAGAAGACAAAGGTCAAAAGTCCCACGGTCAGCACTACAGGCCCGATAACCGGCAGTTCAGAAAAAGCAGCCCTGGTGAGCGAAGCTCCCTGAAGCCCCTTCATCCACTCACCGGAATTGACCACAACCAGGCCGGTCATGGCACACACCACAACCGTATCCCAGAACGTGCCGGTGGATGAAACCAGTGCCTGGCGCACCGGGTTGCTGGTTTGTGCTGCTGCGGCAACAATCGGCGCGCTGCCGAGTCCCGACTCGTTAGAAAAAAGTCCGCGGGCTACGCCATAGCGCATTGCTTCTCTGATACCGGCACCAAGGAATCCACCCACGGCAGCGGTTCCGGTAAAGGAATTAGTAACAATTAGATATATCGTCTCAGGAATAGTATCCATCTTCATAAACAAAATAATAGCGCACCCCAGTACATAAAAAACTGCCATAAACGGGACAAGTTTTTCACAGACAGTGGCGATTGATTTTATCCCTCCCAGGATAACGATGGCAGTAAGCACGGTCATAATGAACCCGGAAATCCATGGGGAGATGTGGAGCGTTTCTTTAGTAAGGGATGCAATAGAATTTGCCTGCACCATATTGCCAATGCCAAAGGCAGCTATTGCAGTCAGCACGGCAAACACCATGCCCAGCCATTTGCAGTTCATAGCGTTTTCCAGAACGTACATGGGACCGCCGGCCATGAGGCCGTCTTTGGTGGTAACGCGGTACTTCACCGAGAGCAGGGCCTCGGCATATTTGGTCGCAATACCGAATACGCCGGTAAGCCACATCCACAGCACTGCGCCCGGCCCCCCTGCAGCAACCGCTGTTGCAACCCCCACGATGTTGCCGGTGCCGATAGTGGCAGCAAGAGCGGTGGTAAGCGCACCGAAATGACTCACGTCACCTTCGCCTTCGCTGCTGCGTTTGAACGAAAGTTTTATTGCTGTCCATAGATATCTCTGGATTACTTTCAGCCTGAAGGTAAGAAAGATATGGGTACCGAAGAGAAGTATCAGCAGGGGTGGTCCCCATACCCAGCCACTTATAGCATCCAGCAGTTTTTCAATATCCGGCATAAAAAATCCCACATCACAAATTACAAATCTAATTTTTGTACAATTTCTTTTGCTGCGCTGGAAGGACTGTTGAGAAACGTGTAAACGTGCACATCTGCACACAAGGGGTATTCAAAGGGGTAGGTAACCCCAGGCTGGGGAAATTTATCCTTCTTGAACGGATTGAACAGGTCTCCTATGGCGCGTACATATAAAAATGATCCACGCTCATGCTGCCTGCCGAGCAACGAGCGCCAGGTATCCCTCCATATAGAAACAAAGAGAGGGCAGGCAACATGGATAATCCTGAGCTGCGGGATTTTGTCTTTAAGCATGGTGCGGATTGCTTCGACACTCAGTCCGCTGTCAATGATAAGGCTGAAACCTTCATTGAGTTGCTTGAGGAACTCTTTAGCAGCGTTCTCATAGATGACTTTCTTAACTTCCGTATCCTGAGTAAACGGATCGGCACCAGACGGCGTGAGCGATTTGCGCAATTCATCAAACCGTATCAGCCGCGCATTGTAGCCGCGCTCGATGAGCAATTGGGTCAACACAGAAGAAATGCTGCTTTTGCCGGTACCGCCTTTGCCCAGCAGCAACAGTGCAATCGGCGACTTCTGCTCGTCAGTATTAAAAAGAGATGCCATGGTTATTTCTGGTTTGCGGTAATGTAGGCTTTTATGAATCTATCGACCGACTCTTTCACAAAGCTCCGGATATCGGCAAGCTTCTTCTCCCCCACGGTGCCTCCTACACTTCTTGCCTTCCAGGTAGCAGCTGACAGGGAGGCAGACGGCTTTCTTGCCAGCGACACCATCTGTTTCAGCTCAACCGTTATATGATACGCATACATGCCGGCATCATCCTTGAAAGTAAAGATGTTTACGTACAGATATGGCATGCCCGGTGATTTTTCAAACTCCTTTTCAGTGAGAAGTTTAATGCCTGATAGTAGCAGCTGCCGCTCAACATCGGCCTGAATCTGCCGTGCGCTGAGCCCGTCACGCTCAACTTCGGGTGTTATATCTTCCACGACAACACCGACACCTTTAAGCCCGGTGAGCGAAGCGGAAGCCTGTTTATCAGTAGTAGCAGCAGAAGCAATTGATACAAGCAGTGCAATAAAAAGAATAAGGATCAGTGCAGCCGGAAATAGTTTTTTGCTGTTCATGTATGGTCTCTCCCTTCTTTAACATAGAGTAATTGAATAATATTTAGCCGCTAAACTTTATACAATATTACAGCCATAGTCAAAACTATTTTAAAACAATCATTGGATTCACGCCGGGCAGATAAGAAGACGCCGGCAGTTTATTCAGTATCGGGACGCTCCGCATACCGGCTGCTTAACATTTTGCCAAAAATAGTGTACATATTTTAGTAAAGATTATATACTTCGCTGAAAATATGCACTGCATAAATAGTATATAACTGTTTAACTCATCCTTTTTTTAGTCCCTTCCCATCAGATACGGGAAGCTAATCGTTTCAACGGTAATTATTTTAGTCCATGTTGCAGGACATATCCACTCATCCTTGCTGTGTGAGGGCCAAGGCACGGGTGATCAAACGTTATCTCAGAACAGAGGAACCAGCTTCATGAAAAGAAAATTATTCGTTGGTATCGGTATAATTGTTATAGCAGGTATTATTCTAATATCTTTGTTGCGGAAAGGAAACCGCATAGAAAAGTATGAAACAACCCAGGTTGATCGCGGGGATATCACGGAAAAAATTACCGCAACAGGCACTATCAATCCGGTGGTAACCGTTAAAGTTGGCAGTCAGGTTTCAGGAAGAATTGCAAAAATCTTTGCAGACTTTAATGCACAGGTAAAACAGGGGCAGGTTATCGCCCAGCTGGAGACTGACATTTATCAGACAAAGGTAGAGCAGGCCGATGCCAACTATAAAATGGCACAGGCACAGGTGCTGGAGGCAAAGGCGGCATTCCTTGATGCCGAGAGCAATCTCAGGCGTGCCCGGAGACTGAAACAGGAACTGGTGATGTCCGATAGAGACCTGGAGATAGCAGAAACAAAACATGAATCAACTAAATCTGCATATGATGCAGCCCGTGCCCGGAAAGAGCAGTCGCAGGCTCTCCTTAACTCCGCCAAAGTAGATCTGGAGCATACCACTATCCACTCACCTGTTGACGGCATTGTTATTTCACGAAACTGCGACGTAGGGCAGACGGTGGTGGCCACATTCCAGACCCCTGACATGTTTCTCATCGCACAGGATCTGACAAAAATGCAGGTGGAAGCTTATGTTGACGAAGCTGATATAGGAAACATCAGAACCGGCCAGGATGTGCAGTTTACGGTTGACGCCTACCCTGATAGAGTATTTACCGGAAAAGTATCACAGGTACGGTTTGCCCCCAAGGAGCAGCAGAATGTCATATCGTATGCAACGGTGGCAGAAGTGCCCAATCCTGATTTAACGCTGCGGCCGGGAATGACTGCCTCTGTTTCAATAATAGCAGAGAAAAAGATGAACGTGTTGCGTGTGGCAAATAGTGCGTTGCGGTTCAAAGCTGACCCCGAAGATAAAGATTTGGTGAAGAAGGGGACAAGCGAAGAGAAAGACCCCAGCCCGGAAGAAGCCTCAGTAACTGCCCAGCACCGGCTGTGGGTCCTTGAAGAAAACGGGCAGGTAAAAACATTCCCTGTGAAAGTAGGGATCTCAGACAGCCGTTTTACTGAATTGATTGAGGGTCCTGTCAAAGAGAAGGATAAGACGATTGTCGGCTATCAGCCGCAGTGGCGCCAGTCAGTTTCTAAAAAATCCTTCTTTCAATTTGGTTCAAAGCAATAAAAGCAATGAAACAGTTTATTTTTGCTGACCAGCTGTATAAAACCTATCGCCTGGACGGTAATGCAGAGGTGCATGCCTTACGGGGTGTTTCACTGCAGGTAGGGAAGGGCGAGTTCGTTGCCATAATGGGGCCATCTGGTTCCGGAAAATCTACGTTCATGAATCTTCTGGGATGTCTTGATACACCCACACGGGGACGGCTGTTTTTAGAACAGGTGGAAATATCTTCTCTCACCCCAATTCAGCTGGCGGAAATACGGAATAAAAAGATCGGTTTTGTATTTCAGAATTTTAACCTTCTGCCCAGAACAAGCGCGCTGGAGAATGTTGAGCTGCCGCTTCTTTACAGCAGGGCCAGCGCTACCCAGCGGCGTGAGCGGTCAAGGGAAGCACTTGCCCGCGTGGGATTACAGGAGAGGATGCATAATCTCTCAAACCAGCTTTCCGGCGGCGAGCAGCAGCGTGTTGCCATTGCGCGTGCATTGGTCAATAACCCATCAATAATTCTTGCTGATGAGCCAACGGGAAATCTTGATACACAGACCAGCGGGGAAATTATGAGTATCCTGGGAGACCTGAATACTATCAGCGGGATTACCATAATACTGGTGACCCATGAGTTTGATATCGCCCGATATGCAAAACGCCAGGTGCATTTTCGCGATGGCAAAATTATCAGTGATCAGTAAGTAGCATGGAAATTCTTGCCACCATACGTATAGCCCTCAGAGCAATACTGAGAAACAAGCTTCGATCACTCCTCACCGTGCTGGGCGTGGTAATCGGTGTGTGCGCTGTGATAACCATGGTAAATATGGGCAGCGGTGCCCAGCTTTCTATCGAGAAGGCAATAAGCGGGCTTGGCACCAACCTGCTCATTATTTTTCCCGGCAGCATGACCAAAGGAGGCATGCGTGCCGGATTCGGCAGTGTCACCACGCTTACTGATCAGGATGCTCAGGCAATAAGGGAAGAATGTCCTGGAGTGCAACTGGTGACTCCGGTGGTGAGCACTGCGGCACAGGTAGTTTATCAGAACCAGAACTGGGGAACGTCGATACTCGGCACTGATCCTGATTTCCAGCTTATTAAGAACTGGCCTTTGGAAAAAGGCGAATTTTTCACCGCCCAGGATGTAAAGGCTGCTGCCAAAGTCTGTGTGATTGGTAAAACCGTCGTTGAAAAGCTGTTTGGCGGCCAGAATCCGGTAGGGCACATTATACGGGTAAAGCGGGTACCGTTCCGGGTGAGGGGCGTTTTGACAGAAAAGGGGCAGACCAGCTTCGGTCAGGACCAGGATGACACTGTCGTCGTTCCCTACACAACTGCCCAGAAAAGGCTGGTGGGGATAACCTATCTCTCCATGGTAATGGCATCTGCTGTCTCAATGGACCGGATGTCCGATGCACAGGCGCAGATAGGCGACCTTCTCAGGCAGCGTCATCACATCCAGAAGGGAACGGATGATGATTTTACCGTGAGAAACCTTGCAGACCTCACAGCCACCTTCACTATCATTACCGGGATACTGACGCTGCTGCTGGGAAGCATTGCCTCAATCTCTCTTGTCGTAGGCGGTATAGGTATCATGAATATCATGCTGGTGTCGGTTACCGAGCGCACCAGAGAAATAGGCATCCGCATGGCAGTGGGGGCAAAGCCGGCTGACATATTGATGCAGTTTTTACTTGAAGCAGTACTGTTAAGTCTTATTGGCGGAGGCGTTGGCATTTTGATAGGAATTATTCTCACTGCAACAATTGAGTATATCACCGGCTGGACAACCCCGGTCTCTTTCTTTGCCATTGTGGTATCTTTTCTCTTTTCAGCAGGAGTGGGGATTTTCTTCGGCCTTTACCCGGCACGCAAGGCATCCCGGATGAACCCGATTGAAGCGCTGAGGTATGAATGATAAAAAAGGGTACACGTGGTCCAGGGGCCAAGTGAAATAATTTTAAAATGGAATAATTCTAAAAAACTTCGTTGATGCAGTGATTATCTGGATATGTTAGATTGAAATATGTAGTTTATCATTATAGTTTGGGAGGAATAAATGAGAAGATTAGGTACTGTTCTAACTATTGTTTTAGCCTTATCGTTTACACTTGCCGGCTGTGGGATTTTCATAAAAAAGATACCCCAGGGAGAAATCGCAATTCCCTGTCCGAACGGCAAAGACCGCATGATAAAGATCGGCGCCACCAATTTCCATTACACTGAATATGATGCGCTAGGTGAGGATGTGCTGATGGTTCACGGTTTCGGATCATCCACTTATTCCTGGCAGAAGGTCGCCCCGATCCTTCAGCAGAAAGGCTATCATGTCTATGCAATCGACATGAAAGGTTTTGGGTGGTCAGACAAGCCTGCTGCAAATAAGGATGTAAAATATGACGCAATAACGCTTATGGAGGAAGTCTGCGCGTGTATGGATGTGATTGGGATAAAGAATGTCGTCTATGTTGCCAATTCGCTGGGCGGTGCTATCGGAGTTCTGATGGCCATGCAGCATCCTGAATATATCAATAAAATGGTGTTGCTGGACCCGGCAGGCTATCCCCAGAAGAAACCGCTTGTTATAAGGATGGAGGCGATTCCAGGGGCTGTATGCACAA
>CAIYCZ010000501.1 GCA_903924805.1 uncultured delta proteobacterium
AGATAATGAACATGCGCAACCTCTGGCAATTGAGAATTTTTAAGAAAGCAGGTTGATGAAACCAGTACGCTGAGAAATTCTCTGTGTTCTCCAAAAGAATTTTTTTTGAAATCTGGAACTCAGGAAATCAGGATTTTTTGATCTTTAAACTTCCTTAATTTAAAAATCTCCCCTAACCCCTCTTTAGGAAAAGAGGGGAACTAGTATCCCTCCTTTTCTAAAGGAGGGTCTGGGTGGATTTTAAAAGATAAAGAGATTAAAAGTGGAGAGGACGCAGAGGGGAGGGCACTAAAAATTCGCGTAACCTGCTTGAAGCCAATATTTCTCCGTGCCCTCTGTGGTTAGGTTTTGACAATACTTCTATGGTTAGATGGAGGGATGATGAAAACAGAAAAAAAGACCCGCAAAGCATCAAAGAACCCCGTCGGGGTTACCGACACTACATTCCGTGACGGCCACCAGTCGCTTCTTGCCACCCGGACACGCCTTGACGATCTGCTTCCCATTGCTCAGGAGATGGACAGCGTTGGCTTTCATTCGCTGGAAGTCTGGGGAGGCGCGACCTTTGATGTCTGTACGCGCTTTTTGAATGAGGACCCGTGGGACCGGCTCAAAACCATTAAAAAGTACTGCAGGAAAACGCCGCTGCAGATGCTCCTGCGTGGTCAGAACCTGGTTGGCTATAGAAATTACGCAGACGACCTGGTCGAGGCCTTTATCATGCAGTCTGCCGAATGCGGCATGGATATTTTCCGGGTGTTTGACGCGCTCAATGATGAGCGAAATTTTGAAGCCTCTTTCAAAGCCATAAAAAAGGCCGGCAAGCACATTCAGGCAACCGTGTGCTATTCACTCACCGAGCGCCTCCTGGGAGGGGCTGTATTTAATATTGACTACTATGTGAAGAAGGCAAAGCGGCTTGAACGCATGGGTGCTGATTCGCTGTGCATCAAGGACATGGCAGGCATCCTTGCACCCTATGACGCCTACGAGCTTGTCAGCGCCCTGAAAAAGGCGGTAAAAATTCCCCTGCAGCTTCACTGTCACTACACCAGCGGCATGGCTTCCATGACCTATCTGAAAGCGATTGAGGCTGGTATCGATGTCATTGATACGGCCCTGGCACCGTTTGGCCTGCGCAGCTCCCAGCCGGCCATTGAGCCGATAGCGGTAACGCTGGAGGGGACCGGCCGGGACACCGGGCTTGACCTCTCGCTGCTTTCAAAGCTTGGCGAACACATGGAATCAATCACGCCTAAATACCGGGACTTCATTGACGGCACCAAAATGAGTGTGATTGATACCGGCGTGCTCATGCACCAGATTCCCGGCGGCATGATCAGTAACCTGGTGAGCCAGCTTAGGGAAGCCGGCGCGCTTGACCGCATCCATGAGGTATATGAAGAGCTTCCCCGGCTGCGCAAAGAGCTGGGCTACCCGCCCCTGGTAACGCCTACCAGCCAGATTGTGGGAATTCAGGCGGTGCAGAATGTGCTGTTTGGCCGCTACAAGATGATAACCGGCCAGGTGAAAGATTATGCCTACGGGCTGTACGGTAAGCCGCCGGTTCCCATGGATAAAAAAGTGCAGGAGATGATTCTCAAAGGCTATGAGCGCGGGGAAAAGCCCATCACCTGCCGGGCGGCTGATATCCTGGAGCCGGAGCTTGAGAAGGCAAAGCAGGAGACCAAGGGCATTGCAAAAAATCTTGAAGACGTGCTCACCTATGCCATGTACCCCACCACCGGCCTGCGATTCCTGCGCTGGAAGTATGGACTGGAGCCGGTCCCTGACAACGTAAAACCAAAGACCATGGAGCAGATTAAAAAAGAGGATGCGCTTATTGCCAAGGCAAAGGCTGGAAAGCTTGTCGAGAAGCCGGAAAAAGCGGTGCCGGAAAAGGGCGCCGGGGCAAGAGCCTTTAATGTGTTTGTGGACGGCGAATATTATCAGGTTGATGTTGAGGAGCAGGGCGGCATGAAGATATCATCGCCGGTAAAAACCCAGGCTCCGCAGGCAGCCGCGCCTAAGCCATCTGCACCCGCAACGGCTCCTGAGAAAAAAGAAACTCCAAAGGCAACCCTCTCTGCCGGTGAAACTGCCATCACTGCGCCAATGCCCGGTATGATAATAGAATTCAAGGTCAAGGAGGGAGACAAAGTAAAGGCAGGGGATTTGCTCCTTATCTTAGAGGCGATGAAGATGCAGAATAACATCACCTCTCCGGTCAACGGCGTGGTGAAAAAGATAAACGGTGCACCCGGCGCCTCAGTGCCGAAAGACAGTGTGCTGTGCGTCATTGGGGCACAATAACTATAAGCTTCGGCATCTATTCAATACCAAAACAAAAGAGATTATGATAAAACGATAGGCCTTGTAACACAAAATAGTTACAGGGCCTTTTACTTGGA
>CAIYCZ010000502.1 GCA_903924805.1 uncultured delta proteobacterium
CCATTGACTTTGATAGATAACGTCTTATATTTAAAGCGGATGAAAAAGAAGGCCTGCAACAATTCAGGCATTTTTACAACGCGGAACCCGTAACTCGCAACACGTAACATTTTATAACGGGAGATAAAAAATGCGACCTGATAAGCTTACGATAAAATCTCAGGAAGCGCTGCAGGAAGCACAGCACCTTGCTGAAAAACATGAGCACCAGCAGGTTGAACCTGAACACCTTCTTGCTGCACTACTGAAGCAGGATGGAGGTATTGCTGCTCCTCTATTAAAAAAGCTTGGTGCTGATCCTGCTGTACTATTGACGAAGCTTGAATCTGCGCTGCAGAAAATACCGAGGGTTTCAGGTGGAGAAATATATATCTCCCCCCGTACTAAAAAGGTTCTTGACGCAGCCCTTAAAGAGGCACAGCGGTTAAATGACGAATATGTGAGCATTGAGCACCTGCTCATTGCCATGGCTGAAGAGCGGGGCTCTGAAGCAGCAAAGATTCTCTCTTCTCTGGGGGTGTCGCGTGATGCGATCTTCAAGGTCTTAACCGAAATCCGCGGCTCCCAGCGCGTCACTGACCAGAACCCTGAAGAGAAGTATCAGGCGCTGCAGCGCTATTCGCGGGATTTGACGGAGCAGGCACGCAAAGGGAAATTAGACCCGGTAATCGGCCGCGACACGGAAATCCGCAGGGTTATCCAGGTACTCTCACGCAGGACAAAAAATAATCCGGTGCTTATCGGTGAGCCGGGCGTCGGTAAAACCGCAATTGTGGAGGGCCTTGCCCAGAGAATTATAAACGGTGATGTCCCCGAAGGCCTGAAAGATAAGCGCCTGATGGCACTGGACATGGGAGCACTTCTTGCCGGTGCGAAATACCGCGGAGAATTTGAAGACCGGCTGAAAGCAGTTTTGAAAGAAATTGAAGAGGCAAGCGGGGGAATAATTCTCTTTATTGATGAGCTCCATACCGTGGTCGGTGCCGGTGCTGCCGAAGGCGCCATTGATGCATCAAATATGCTCAAACCGGCTCTTGCCCGCGGTGAGCTGCGCTGTGTGGGCGCAACCACGCTCAACGAGTACCGCAAGCATGTGGAAAAGGACGCTGCCCTTGAGCGCAGGTTCCAGCCGATCCTGGTCGGGGAGCCAACGGTGGAAGACACTATATCAATTCTGCGCGGCCTCAAGGAGCGCTATGAAATCCATCACGGCGTGCGCATCATGGATTCTGCCATTGTTGCTGCGGCGACTCTATCCAACCGGTACATTTCAGACCGGTTTCTGCCGGATAAAGCCATCGACTTGATTGATGAGGCAGCCTCGCGCCTCAGGATGGAAATAGACAGCCTGCCTGCTGAAATCGATGAGGTGCAGAGAAAACTCATGCAGATGGAGATTGAACGCGAGGCTCTGAAAAAGGAAAAAGACAGCGCCTCTCAGGAGCGCCTTGAAACGTTAAACAAAGACATCGCACAGATGAAAGATCAGTGCGATGAAATGAAAAAGCACTGGCACAGGGAAAAGGAAGCCATTCAGTCCATACAGAGCTTAAAGGAAAAAATAGAAGAGACAAAAAACGAAGAGCAGCGTGCAGAGCGCAGCGGCGATCTGGGAAAAGTGGCGCAGATACGCTACGGCACTTTGATTGAGCTGCAGAAAAAGCTTGAAGAAGAGAATAAAAAGCTTGCCCAGTTGCAGAAAGACCAGAAGATGCTTAAGGAGGAAGTGGACGCCGAAGACATTGCAGAGGTTGTAGCAAAATGGACCGGCATCCCGGTATCGCGCATGATGGAAGGCGAGCTGCAGAAGCTGGTGCACATGGAAGAGCGCCTCAAGAAGCGCGTGGTTGGCCAGGACGAGGCAATCACCGTAGTTTCTAACGCAGTGCGCAGGGCGCGCTCCGGCATCCAGGACCCCAACCGGCCCCTGGGCTCTTTCATCTTTCTCGGTCCCACGGGTGTGGGGAAAACCGAGCTTGGCCGTGCACTTGCAGAATTCCTCTTCGATGATGAGCAGGCAATGGTCAGAATTGATATGTCAGAATATATGGAAAAGCATTCCGTGGCGCGGCTTATTGGTGCGCCTCCGGGCTATGTAGGCTATGATGAAGGCGGGTACCTGACGGAGGCAGTCAGGCGCAGGCCGTATTCAGTTATTCTGTTTGACGAGATTGAGAAAGCGCATCCTGAAGTTTTCAATGTGCTGCTGCAGATTCTTGATGACGGCAGGCTGACCGATGGTCACGGCAGAACCGTTGACTTTAAAAATACCATTATCATCATGACCTCAAACCTGGGCACCCAGTTTATGCAGGAATCAAATGAAGAAAGAAAGCGGGACCGGGTTATGGAACTGGTCCGCCAGACGTTCAAGCCGGAGTTCCTGAACCGTATAGATGAAATCGTCCTGTTCAACAACCTCGGCATGGAACAGATTAAGGTTATTGTGGATATTCAGCTTACACTGCTTGAGAAACGGCTTGCAGACCGCACATTAACCATTGCCCTGACCGATGGCGCAAAAGAATTTATTGTTAAACACGGGTTTGATCCGGTGTATGGTGCACGGCCTCTTAAGCGGGCTATCCAGAGATACATTCAGGATCCGCTTGCATTGAAAATTCTTGAGGGTGAATTCAAAGAAGGTGATACCATAACTATTGATATTGACCGGGCAGCACATACTCTGCATTTTGAAAAGCCTGCTAAAAAACGTGCATCTGCCAAAGCTGTTTGAAACCGACTAATTAATTGTTAAATTGGTTAAATTTATTGTAGTGGCTATGGAACAAATTGAGCTAATAAAACTAATTCATCTGCGTCCTTATGACCGTGGTCTTCTGTAAATAGTTAACATCCTGAAAATCTGCGTTAATCTGCGTCTCAATAAATGATCCCGTTAAAAGACACCATCCCATCGCGCACCTTCCCGTTTATCAACTACGCAATAATCATTACAAATTTGTTCTGTTTTCTCTATCAGATCTCGCTTGGCTCCCATGCAGAGCGGTTCCTGTATACCTGGGGCATGGTGCCGGCAAAATTCTTTGCTCCATTTTATTTTAGCCAGCCTGCTTTTTTTGAGCGCCTGGTGCCATTTGTCACTTCCATGTTCCTGCACGGCGGGTGGCTTCACTTCCTTGGCAACATGCTGTATCTCTATATCTTCGGCGACAATGTTGAAGACCGCCTCGGCCACTTCCGCTATTTACTGTTTTACCTATTATGCGGCGTACTTGCCGGCGCAGCGCATCTGCTGACCAATCAGTACTCACGTGTGCCAACCATCGGCGCCAGCGGAGCCATAGCCGGCGTTATGGGTGCTTATTTTTTTCTGTTCCCCTACGCCCGCGTGGTAACGCTTGTCTTTATTTTCTTCTTTTTTGAAATAATAGAGATTCCTGCGTTCTTCTTCCTTGCCTTCTGGTTCATTCTGCAGTTTTTCAGCGGCACCCTTTCCCTGTCATCTCATGATGCCATGTCCGGAGGAATTGCCTGGTGGGCTCATATCGGCGGGTTCGTGAGCGGGATTATACTGCTGTTTGTCTTTGGGATACGGAGGCCAGTGCGAAAGATGCTGAGGTTTTAACAAGTCATTGCGAGGAGCGAAACGACAGGGCAATCCCTAAAAAGATTGATTCACTTACGTTCGCAATGACTATCTTTAATCCACGCTAAACACTATGGATGCGTAGCTTACAGAGTGGGAAAAATCTCCGGTGAGGTCTCCTGATGTGTAGTATTTAAGAAGAGTTCCTCTGGCTGATGCAGGAAGCATCTTTAAGATGATACCAATCGGCCTGGTGCCGCATATGGTGGCACCTGTCTCTTCAACATAATTCAGGTAGCCATCAAAATCTTTTGCAATAATTTTCCTGATCGCCCCCTCATCTAATTTTTTAAGATTCTCTTTTATGTTGCTGCTGAATGGAAGGTAGTCAAACCCCACGCCATAATGGGTAAAATCGGAGCTTGCAACTACCAGCGTAGAGCTATCCACATAGGGTAATAATACTTTGGCAGCTTCTGTATAATCCTTTTTAGAGAGCTCCCCTACCACCAGCGGCACCAGAGAAAACTC
Source organism: uncultured delta proteobacterium (assembly GCA_903924805.1). Classification (GTDB taxonomy): domain Bacteria; phylum Desulfobacterota; class WTBG01; order CAIYCZ01; family CAIYCZ01; genus CAIYCZ01. The sequence goes on from CAIYCZ010000502.1 coordinate 4,082, forward strand.
CCCGAGCGCAACCTGGAGAAAAGGCAGTTGCATCTCAAGTGAGTGTTCCTGAAGCTCTGCAGTTCTCGGGCCCTGGAACAGCGGGTTTTTATACAGGGCATCAGAAATTTCCCGGTCAACTTTCAGCCTGCCTAAAGGTGTCTCGTAGAAATCCTCTCCGGAGGTGGCAAGCCCTCTGAAGCCGACACGGTGAGAAGGGCCAAGCACAATAACCCGCTTGATGTTCTTACCCTTCAACAATTTGTATCCGTAAGCTGCTGCCTGCCCCGACCACTGCATTCCGGCATGTGGAGATATTACGGCAAAAATCCGGCCGTTTACCTCAGATGGCTTTGCCTGGGCAAAATAATCTTCAATCTGTCTTAGTAATGTTTGTTTCTCGCCCGGATACCAGGTTCCGGCAATCGGTGATTTTCTCACTGCAGGGTCTCCTGCATTACTCTCATAAAAAGGAATGAACAGGAAGAGAAGCAACACAATAAGGAATAAAGCCCTGTTCCCGTGTACTATTGTTGCGCTTATGGAACGCCTCATTTAAAAATCTGCCAGCCCAAACTCTTCCATCTCATAGCTGAACCCGGAGATAATTTTCCAGGTCACTCCTCCATCGCCGGTGGTGGCTATGGTGCCCGTTGATCCAACAATGAAACCATTTTTCTCGTCGCAAAAAGAAACCTGGCGCAGCCAGAATTTTGTTTTAATGGCATCGGGCTTGGCAGTCCATGTATTTCCGCCATCCCCAGACATAAGATAGGTTCCCTTGTTTCCGACAACCCAGCCTTTATCGCCTCTGATTAACAGCGTATACAGCGGTTTATCAGTTCCTGACTGAAGCCGCTTCCAGTTCTTGCCGCTGTCTTCAGTCTTGATAATGACTCCATCCATGCCCACAATCCAGCCCTGGTTCTTATCAAG
>CAIYCZ010000503.1 GCA_903924805.1 uncultured delta proteobacterium
ACGGTTCTGCGCTTTTGAATATTATATCCAAAGACTTGACGGGAAAATTTGGAAAAGGTTTTTCCAGAGACAATTTGGAGAAGATGAGAAAGTTATACTCGTTATTCAAGAATTCCGAGACACTGTCGCGGAAATAAGGACAACTCAAGCCTTATATCAATAGGAACAAAACCTGTAAAGGCAAGCAGCTTTGAAATGTTTTAAACCGCCACATTCGCATTCACTGTCATGAGGAGGTTACTATGGCACACACATCACTCACCCAATTCTGTTTTGAAACACTGGCAAAAGAGATACAGCTGGAGAAGGTCACCGGCCTGGAGGACATTGAAAAGGTGAAGCTCCTGAGCGGCGAGGAGGGCGGCGGCATCAGGCTCTACAAGGCGGACAAGATTGCTAAGGTCTCCCTGGTTGATTTCAGATACGCAAGCGGTGTTCCCATCCCCCATCATGACAACGAGCTTTCGGTGGGCGCTGAGATATTCCAGATACTGCCTGATTTTTCTTACAAGCTTCCGATCTGGGGGATTAATTCGGTCATCTTCAAGGACGGCAGGTATAATTTTGACACAGACCTCTCCTTCGGCTTTGACCTGGTGACTGATTATGCCTTTACCATGAAATATCTGGAACCGTTTGATGCGCTGCACAAAAAGTTTCTGACCCACAAGGACTTCCACATGGTGACCATGGACAAGACCACCACCTGGGTGCGTACCTATATATCCCCGGTTTTCGTCATCGCGGAAACACGGGTGGAGAAAATAGACAGGGTATTTGAACTGTGCGCGGAGTTTATAAAGCTCTGGGTGAGAATGTACCGGGAAGCGGAAAAGGTTGATGACGCGTTTAAAGAGAAACAGAAGCAGCGCATAAAATGCCAGTATGACGGCATGCGGCAGACTGACCGGATGGGGAAAATTCTCCTGGGAGTATATGGCAAGGAAACGTTCGCGAAATTTTTTAAAGCTATGGCATAAATTAAGTAAAAAGTAAAAAGTGGAAAGTGGAAAGCTAAAAAGTCACAACACTTGAAACCTTAAACTTTAAACCTGAAACTTTTATTACCCCCTCGGATGATATTTCGCATGGATTGTTTTCAGCCGGTCTTTTGTGACATGGGTATAGATCTGTGTGGTTGAAATGTCTTCATGCCCAAGCATGCTCTGAACAGAGCGAAGGTCTGCCCCGCCTTCAAGCAGATGACTTGCAAATGAATGGCGCAGGCTGTGCGGCGATATTTTTTTCGTGATGCCCAGCTGCAGACAATATTTTTTAATTATTTTCCAGAATCCCTGTCTGGAAATTTTCGACCCTGACCGGTTAAAGAAAAGATAGTTGCTGGTTTTGCGTGACAGCAGTTGTTTTCGCGAATCTGCACAATAGTGCTTTACCCACTTCAATGCCTGTTCGCCAACCGGTATTACCCGCTCTTTCGAGCCTTTGCCCATGACAAGAACATAGCCGGCTTCAAAATTAATGCTGTTAAGGGTTAGCGAAATGAGCTCAGAAACCCTGAGACCGGTGGCATAGATAAGCTCAAAGAAAGCCCGGTCCCGGGAGCCAAGCCGGGTATCAGTGTCAGGTGCGTTAATCAGTAATTCAACCTCGGAAACGCTTAGTATGGTTGGAAGCTTTTTCTCCAGCCGGGGTGTTTCAACGTCCTGAAAAGGACTCTGCTTCAGCAGTCCATCTTCAGCCATAAACTTGTAGAACGTCTTTATGCATGAAAGCATTCGCGCCAGAGACCGGGAAGACAGGCCGCGTTTCTTTTCACTGTTGAGAAAAGAAAGCAGAACCAGCCGGCTGGTTTTCAACGCATCTTTCGAACCGCTGGCCTCCAGGAATGCAAGATATTTTTTCAGGTCGCGGCCATATGATTCAAGAGTGTTAGCCGCGAGCCGGCGCTCTACTGACAGGTAATTATAAAAGCGGTCAACCAGCTCATCTGTGTTATGGGCCATAAAGTAAATCCCGTTATTGCAGAAAACAGGCAGCGAGAAATATTCAAAGTTTCAGGTTTAAGGTTTAAAGTTCAAAGTTTAAAATAGGAGTCTGAGAGCTAGACGTTTAAATTCTCTTTTGCCTTTATAAGCTGTGTTATTGTCCAGTTGTACGGCAGATCAATCCCCAGTTCATTACCAAGCCGTACCAGTTCTCCGTTGAGAGCATCAATCTCAGTTCTTTTATGCCGCATAATGTCCTGCAGCATGGACGGGTGGTGATCAAAGGTGCGCGGGATGAGCGTGCCGAAGAGATGGTTTACATACTCATCCGGCGTCTCCCATTCCACGGAGATATTTTTTGCCTTAATGATAGTAAATATCTCCCGCACGATGTTAGCCATTATATCTTTTGTGCCTTCAAAAGAGAGCAGCTTCCCATAGTGAACATTAATTAATGTAGCAAGCCCGTTGAGAGCACAATTATACAGTACCTTGCCCCAGATATAGCGGTTAATGTCCGGAACCGCATCTGCGGCTATATTGGAAGCAGTAAATGCCTGCGCGATTTTTTCAACAAAGCTATTATCAATTCCTCCGGAAAGGCCGCCAAGAACGGTCCTGTCCGCTGATACCGTTACCTTCACACTCCCCGGCGCAACAAACTCAACGCCGAATATAACCCTGCCGCCGATAGTTTTCTCCCGTCCGAGAAGAGCTTCTATCTTTTCAATATTTCCCAAACCGTTTTGTAAGGAAACAACCGGAGGAGGGTTTGGGAAATTATTTTTCAGTTCATTAAGTATTGCATCTGTATCATATGACTTCACCGTTAAAAGGATGATATCAAGTGAGCTTTTTTCCTGTTCGCTCAGGGCTGACAGGCTTGTGTATCCCTGCAAATTTCGAATAACGTGCTCGCCCCAGATGCCCGCGATAGAAAGCCCGCTTTTCTGGATAGCCTCAATATGGGAAGGCCTTCCCATTAAACATACGCGGTGTCCTCCCTGAGCAAGGAATCCGCCGAAAACAGAGCCAATAGCACCAGCGCCTAAAATGAGTATATTCATGACTTCTAAATTAGCATTAGTTGTGATAATTAACAAGAAATAATGGCTGGTTAACCAGCGGGAAGAGGTTTTGTGAGGATGCTAATCTTATGAGTGCCCCTTTGATTTTATTGATTAACCCCTGGATTTATGATTTTGCTGCTTACGACCTCTGGGTGAAGCCGCTGGGACTTCTCTATATTGCAGCACTGCTCAGGAAGAATGGCTGCGGCGTGCACTTAATAGACTGTCTCGACCCGTATCATCCTGCGCTAAGGCAGGAGCACGGAATAAAACAATTTTCCAGAAAGGAAACCGGACAGGGGCATTTCTTCAATGAGGAGATAGCAAAACCTGATGCTCTGAAGAATATTAAAAAAAAATATAAACGCTATGGCATAGCTCCTTCTCTCTTTGACAGAGAGCTGTCTGCACTTCCCCGTCCTGCAGCAGTATTAGTAACATCCATGATGACCTACTGGTATCCCGGCGTTTTTGAGGCAATCAAAAGGGTTAAATCAGTATATCCCGATGTCCCCGTAATACTGGGGGGTATTTATGCAACCATGTGCCATGAACATGCACGGAAGTTTTCAGGCGCTGATAGTATAGTTATTGGCCCTGGCGAATCAGAGGTTTTAAAAATACTTCAGGCACTGTCTAAAGAAAAGCTTTCCGCTGTACCTGATACACGGGATTCCGACACCCGGTCCTACCCTGCCTATGATCTTATTACAAATAAAAAAGCCCTTCCCATACTGACTTCTACCGGGTGCCCGTTTCGGTGCACATACTGCGCATCAGCGTATTTAAACCCGGTTTTTAAACAGAGAGACCCGCATAAAGTTGTTGATGAACTGGAGTTCTGGATAACACAGGAAGGTACTACGGATTTTATATTTTATGATGATGCGTTATTGTTCAATGCAGAGCAGCATGCCATACCCATTTTAAAGGAAGTAATAAAAAGAAAACTTGCTGTCCGCTTTCACTGCCCCAACGGCCTTCATATACGCTATATTACCCAGCCTGTTGCTGATCTCATGATGGAATCCGGGTTCAAAACACTGCGGCTCGGATTTGAATTTGCAGATACCCATCTCCAGCAGAAGACCGGAGGCAAAGTATCAGGAGAAGAATTCATCAACGCTGCACGGGTTCTGAAACAAGCCGGATTCAGCTCAACGGAGGCCGGGGTTTATATACTTGCAGGCTTTCCAGGGCAGGACTCAAAAGAAGCTTATAACACCATCCACTTAGTTAAAGAACATGGTTTGAAACCAATTATTGCAGAGTACTCACCCATACCGGGAACAGCCCTGTGGGACAAAGCAGTTGCCTCATCCCCATTTCCCCTTGCAGATGAGCCGCTGTTCCATAACAACACCCTTCTGCCCTGCCAGTCGGAGAAGTTTACAATGGAGGA
>CAIYCZ010000504.1 GCA_903924805.1 uncultured delta proteobacterium
TGATTTGGTGGGCTGCTCAACGCTAAAAATACGCATTATCAAACATACATAATAAAATAGCGAGTGAGGCCCTGTTTTTAAGGCTGGGCATCCCCCCCTCGCTGATGGTTATTCCTGCTGATTTTTGGGAACCGAAATTGTTTCCTTTACAATGGTTTTTACCGTATGGCCCTCCACTCGTGCTTCAACCACATCGCCGACTGCAACCTCTGCTTTAGCAGCCTCCGGGCTCAGTGTATATGAAGTGCCATCTATGGTAACCTTCATATCACTTTTGTTCAGGGCTTAATTTTTCCTTTACCGCTGCCACCTTTGCTGCCTCTTCTGCATATGCCGGCATACGGTCACCGGGATAGGGGAAAAATAAAAACTGAGGAATTATGGATGGATAATTAACTGTCCCCGTTTTCAGAAAGGGTGTTGGATTTCTAATAATCAGTTCTTTTCTTTTATAGTAACAACAGGGATACAGGAAAGAGATCCTCCCGGAATGCTCCTCTCTCCACAGCCTGCTGCAGGTTTTTATTGGAGGAAAGTATCTTCAGCTATCACAAAAAAGTCCTTCACAATAACCGATTCAGTATGTTATATAGGTGCTCTTGTTGATATGTGTTGCATGATAATCAATCTGCAGAAAGGAGTATGGGAATGCTGGTACTGGGATTTTTGGGAAGTCCCAAGGTAAATGGCCATAGCGGAAAACTTCTCAAAAAAGCACTTGAAGGGGCAGAAAGCAGGGGCGCGGTCACCAAGCGCTATGATCTCATAAAGCTTAATGTAAAATATTGTATGGGATGCAATACCTGTTACCACAAGGATCCCGAACTGCTGATAGGCAAATGCCCGCTCAAGGATGATATGGCCTCAATACTGGAAGAGTACGTAAAGGCTGATGGTTATATTTTTGCCTCTCCTGTCTATGATGCAAACGTTACTGCATTGATGAAAACGTTTCTGGAGAGGAAAATCATGCTGTCTTACAAGGCACCGGATGCCTATGGAAAGCTTCCTGAGTCACGCTGCCCGGCGAATTTTAAAAAGAAAGCCTCATTCATTGTTACCGGCAGTGCGGTGGATGAATTCAAGGAGGTTATGGCTGATCCCTGCTTTGAGGCTATTGAAGCTCACCTGATGCTCGAGCAGGTTGATACGGCTAATGAGATGTATGTGGGCGGCATTGAAAATATCTCGCAAGAGACATTCTCGGAGCGGCTCAATCAAGCATTCCAGCTTGGCGCACATATCGTTGAAGAAATAGAGAAGGCACGCACGGAAGGTTAAGCAACCGGAGATTCTAATATCTGCTTAATAGTGCGAAAGATTTCTTTTTGCGGGTCGGGGTTTGGTTTCATGGGAAGGCGGGCCCGTAAATATTCTTCTATTTCGCGGGCCATCTTCTGCGGGTTTTGCCTGCGGGAGTAAAGATAAGATATGAGTTGTACCAGGCCATCCTTTACCTGATAAGAGATTGGTGTGCCGGCTGCAACAGCGCCCTTTTCTAAAAGAGTTTTTATTATCCTGTCAGCCAATTCTGCCTTCGACGGGGTTTTTGTTTTAGGCGGTTTGTTTTTTCTGCGTATGACAAATTCAAGAAAGGATGGGCTGTCCTGCTGTTCACAGCCTGGTACCTGCACCTCACTGTCAGAGGAAACGATGCGTGCGGGAATGCTTAGCGCCAGTGCATCTTCTCCAAGCTCCCGGATAACTTCATCCGCGGTGAGCGGATGAGAATAACGCACCACCAGGCTGCCCCTGTTAACTGGTTCTGCTGCAGTCGTCCCGTTGCCGTCAAAGACCAGAATCCATTCTTCTCCGTCCCGCACCGCGCTTCTGCAGAGATTCTGCAGCCAGTCACGGGCGCATCGATTTCCCTGCTTTTCCTCAATGAGCTTACCTGCAGGATTTGTCCTGATGACATTATAGGCATCGATAATGACGCGCATGGCAATAGTTCAATAAAAATCACGTATTGTTCCAACAATAACCGTAGCACAGACCGCAGGGACATTACAAATTGAAAAGAGCTGCCAGGTCAGATACAGCAGACAGAAACAAAGAAAATAATAGTTCTTGCTATTCATAAATAACCATGCTATGTATAATATAATACCAATAACCGTACACCGTTGTTGAGCTTTTAATTCCGCCATATAAGGCGGGGGTCGTTTCGCTAAAGTATTTTGAATAAAAACTCGTAGCAGAACAATACAAATCGCAACCATGGTGCTTCGCTCAAACCGTGGTTGCGATTTTCGCATTTAAAGGCACACCATATCGGCTGTACACAACCGCGTATTCCGCCAGTGGCGGATGCGTAACATGTTAGAAAGGATTTGTTTTATGGAAAATGGAAAAGTAAAATGGTTTAATGAATCAAAAGGATTTGGCTTTATTGAACGGTCAGGTGGCGAGGATGTGTTTGTCCACTACTCAGGCATTGACGGGACCGGCCATAAAAGTCTCAGCGATGGAGATGAGGTTAGCTTTGAAGTCCAGAGCGGCCCGAAAGGTCTTCAGGCTGTCAACGTCAAAAAGATATAGATATAACCAAAATTAACAGTATGGAAATCCCAATCTGTTGAGCGGCAGGTTGGGATTTTTTTTATGTAAAGGAAAAACGTTATGCATTCAGAATCCCTGCAGCTCAGCCCGGCAATGGTAGGGCTCTTAGGCAGGCACAACATTACCATCGCAACTACCATACAGCGAGAAATCATCCCGGCAATTTTTGCTGGACGGGATGTCATTGCTCAATCAGAAACAGGTTCAGGCAAAACCTTAAGTTTTGCCATCCCGCTTATAGAGCTGACCAGCAGCCGTGACGGTTTGACAGCACTGGTGATCGCACCGACGCGCGAGCTGGCGGTACAGATCGCAGCAGAGTTCAGCAAATTCTCGCAGGGCAAACATCTCGGCATTACGCCCATCTACGGCGGCGTATCCATACATGAGCAGATAAAAAGGCTTGGCCGCACCAATATCATTGTCGGCACCCCCGGGCGGCTGATCGATCTGCTTGATCGCGGCAGGCTGCATCTGGATACAATCCGCTACCTGGTGCTTGATGAAGCTGACCGTATGCTTGATATGGGGTTCATCGCTGATATCGAAAAGATCATGAGGCGGATCCCGCAGCAGCGCAAGACACTCCTTTTCAGCGCAACCATTTCAAAGGACATTGTCCGCCTGAGCCAAAAATATCTTAGGAATCCTAAGCACGTTGAGTTAGCATCAAGCGTAAAGCCGGAATTTCTCAGCCAGACCTATTATCAGACCAGCGCTGACCGGAAGCTGCCCCTGCTGATCCATCTGCTGAAGCGCGAAAGAGATCTTGCACTGGTGTTTTGCAACCGCAAACACGTGACTGAAAAACTTGCCAGACAATTAAGCCGGGAAGGCATTCATGCCCGATGCCTGAATGGCGGCATGACGCAGGCTCAGCGGGAACGGGTGACAGCCGAGTTCCGGCGCGGATTATGTAACGTTCTTGTCGCGACCGATGTGGCTGCGCGAGGGCTGCATATCGACAACATCACCCATGTCTACAACTATGATATTCCCAAGGACGTTGACTCATACACGCACCGGATAGGGCGCACGGCTCGTGCCGGCAAGCGGGGTAAGGCAATCTCGCTGGTCGAGGGCGATGAGGGTAAGCAGTTTTTCCGGAGGATTCTTTTTACCTATCGGGGAACTATCACCCTGAAAACGGTTGCTGAGGGAGAAATTCCCCGCCCGGTTCACGTCGCAAATAAACCAATTCAACTGAAGAAAAAAGATAATCCGGCGCACCGTGCGCAGGATAGGAAGGATCACCAGGGGCGGCCCCATAAGCGAAAGATCGGTTGACGGATAATAAAAAATGGTAATCAGTATACAGGTACGGCTGTGATTGCCGTACGGGGGTAGTGTTACCTGGTTGAATGTACGTATGATTAACATTGAAAATAGCACTATTCTCCCTCTCCCTTGAGGAGAAAGAATTTTTATACGTACCCATCAGAGTGAAACACTACACTGGCGGGGCTGAAAACAACGCTGCAGGATATATGTCTGAACATTACTATATCATCATCATAGCACTGGTTCTTGCAATCTCCTGCCTGCTCCTTGTTCTGGTGAGGAGGGAGCGGGCGCGGATGAGAAAATTTGAACAGGAGATGATGAACCTTAATAAAGTACCGTTTGAAAAGATTGAGGAACCAACTCCTGAAGACGAGGAAGCCTATCGTATCATCGAGGAGGAGCGAAAGAGGATCTGGAAGAATTTCTCTTCCGACACCGAATTGACCGTTGAATATGTTTTATCGCTTTCACGGGAGCTCGTAAGAAAAATAGCCGCTGTCTATTACCCGGAAAAGGAAGAGCCGCTGTATCAGGCAAGCGTTGCAGGGCTGCTGCATCTGGTGAGAAGGGTTACCGAACGGATGGAGGGGTACCTCAATACGTTTCCCCTGACCTTTTTGCGGGATCGCACCATAGCGGATATGCTGGTGCTTCACCGCGGATATAAAAAGGTGAAGGAAAGCCCTCTGGTAAAGATCCTCGGAAATAAATTTGTTGATATGGGAAGAAAGATTGCCTGGGGAGCCTATAATGTTTCAAACCCCTGGTACTATGGCAGACATATTGTGTGGGCGGTCGGTAAGGAAGTTGGGATGCGCTATCTGCTCACCCTTATTGTTACCATAGCCGGTGAAGAGGCAGTACTTCTCTACCGTAAGAAAAATCACTGATGTTATCCGCTGTATCGTTCCCGGAAGAATTGATAATAAAACTCCTGAATCCTTATCTCAAGCTCCTCTTCTTTAAAGACCGGATGTTTAAAAACCAGTCGCTGGCCATTGAAAAGACCTACATCTCTCTCCAGAAGTAACCCCTTCGATTTGAGTGAATCGTAAAATCTTGTGCCGGGAAATGGGGTCATAATATTGAGCAGGGGTATTGCTGATGGCGGCAGTTCATTTAAAATAAATTGTTCTGTCTCCCGCAATGTCTCATATGTTTCCCAGGGACTTCCCACTAAAAAACTGGCAACAATAATAATTCCCTGTTGCTCCAATAATTTTACCGCCCTGCGGATTATCTTTTTTGTAATAGGTGTCTTTAAACCAGCAAGAACTTCTTCACTAAAAGACTCAATACCAAGAAAGCATGCAGCAAAACGTCTTAAAAAAATATCAAGCACCTCTGGCAAGTAGTCTGCCATCGAGCTTATGGTATCTGGTCTGATGGTACTAATAAATTTGGCAGCATATTCATGCTCATCTAAAAGCTTATCCAGTTGCGTAATTCTCTCTATTGCTTTTGGGTGAGGAATAATGACATCGTTCTGAATGGCTGCGTTTGGCAGAAAATTTATATCCCCGAAGTAGAAGGTGTCGACCTTGAGAAGCTCATGCTGAAACTTAATTTCATTAAAAATTCTTGCAGCGCTCATTGGCCGCCATGTCGTTCCCCAGTAGGAAGAATTTGGACAATGGACACAACCGCTGGTACAGCCGGCAGAGCCGGTTATGAGCCCAAATCGCTCAATATGCCCATCGGGAAAACCCCATTGGGGCTTAATAGCGGTAAAATATTTTTGTGCAATAAAGGGAAAATAATCGAGATCCTGATGCGGTTGCGAAATGCTGAAAAGTCCCCTGTCAGGCATTTTTGCTTCTTTGATATGCTGGATGATGCTTATCAACGATTGATACACATCCTGGCCTATAATGTAATCAAAACCTTTTTCCAAATAATAATGCGGAAGCGCACTGCTTAAAATTCCTCCGGCACACAAGAGAGCATCCGGTATAATTTTTCGTACTTCCCGGTAAACAGCAAACATCAGGTGAACAAGTTCAGGGTCATGGTAAAAAACCACCGTTCTTGGAGCCATCTCTTTTAGAACCGTATCAAACCTGTTGGATACGACCTGATTTTCCTGCAGAAGATCAATAGAACCGTCATCTTGTGGAATTGCAAACAGTATCTCATAGGAGATTTCCGCCTGCTCCAGAAAGCCCGTCATTTGGGCCACTACGGGTGCAGGTGAAATGAGGCCTCTTGCAACTCTAAGCGTTGACAGCGTATCAATTAAAAGAACATCACAGGTCATGTCGTTGCCATCATTAAAATGTTGCACCAGTCTGTCCGTCAATGTGTATAGTGATCGTTCGGTTCCATGCGCCTGCAGCAGCGAAATCCAGGGAACTCGTGCTGCAGGGTTGAATCATCCACGTTGACCATGTTCGGTTAATCTTTGGATAGTATACATAATTTACATCGTATATTGCAAAATATTGTGTTCATCCAGCGTGAAAAAGTGCAACGTACTTGTCATGCACAAGACTCGTCTACATGAACATCTCATTCAATGTTTGTTTTGAGTAATGTGGACTATTGCTGTGCTGGCGGGCTACAACTGCTACAGGTACTTTTTGACGGGGTGTCGAGAATACGGGATGTTGTCGATCCCGCAATTGATCACCTACTTTTTGTTCTTCAGCAAGGCCGCGAGATCAGCGAACGGCCGGTAGGTAGAAAGTGGCTCCTGCGTGCCGCTCGGCGTCGACCCGTCACACCACTGCGCATCCAGATACCGCGAGTGCTCATTGTCGTGGCAGTAGAGACACAGCAGTTCCCAGTTGTTGCCATCAGGCGGATTGTTATCGTGGTTGTGATCCTTGTGATGAACTGTCAGCTCGCGAAGTCCCTTGCCCGTGAATTCGCGCCCACACCGCGCACATATCCACGGAAAAATCCTGAGCGCTCGCTCCCGATAGGTCTTTGCCCGACGCTCTCGTTCGCGCCGCACCTCGTCAATGCTCTCATCCAGCCTATTGGCCTCTGTTCGCGTCTTCTTTGGCGCCATGTGCGCACACTCCAGTGGTCCTGTTTAGAACATGAATAACCGTATGCGAGCAGGATACTGACCGGGAAGGCTTTATTGAATACGTGTTGCGGTCTATTTTAAATACCGGTAAGGTCACATTCAGACTTTTGCCCGCTTTTACAGGGTAATAATTTCAAGCGAATTAGTGCCGCCGGTCTGACCTGAAGAAGTCCCCTCGGTGAGTATCACCCTATCACCCTTTTTCACCACTTCGGATTCCCTCACCCATTTCAGTATGGCAGCATGTTCGCCGGTATCCCGTTTCTTCAGCAGCACCGGAAATACACCATAAGAAAGGGCTAAAAACCGGTAAGCAGATTCGTTTGGGGTGAACGAAAGAATCCAGCTGTCAGGCTTAAAGCTTGATATGCGGCGCGGCGTTGCGCCGGTGAGGGTGGGTGATATGATAAACCCTATCTCCAGCAGATGCGCCGCCTCAATTACGTTAAGGGATATAACATCAGCAACAGAAGCTCTGGCACGGGAGGCGCCGCCGCATATAAGCTGTTCCGCCTCTGCCAGGCTCCGCTGCCCCTTTCTCTGATGCTCAATAGCTGAGGCAATTTTTGCCATCATGTGCACGGTCTCAACCGGGTATTTACCAATGGCGGTCTCTTCAGAGAGCATCACCGCGTCCGTTCCATCAAGTATGGCATTTGCCACATCGGTAGCTTCTGCCCTGGTCGGGCGGATGTTATCAGTCATGGATTCAAGCATCTGGGTAGCGGTGATGACCGGGCGGCCGGCGAGGTTTGCCTTGCGAATAAGTTTTTTCTGAATGCCCGGAACATTTTCCAGCGGTATCTCAACGCCAAGGTCCCCGCGGGCAACCATGAGTGCATCTGTCGCAGAGAGTATCTCGTCAATATTTTCTACGGCAACAGCCCGCTCAATCTTAGCTACCGTATAAACAGTTGCCCCCCTTTTTCGGGCAAAATCCTTCACCCTTATGATATCAGATGCTTTTTCGATAAATGAAATGCAGAAGGTATCCACTCCCTCTTTCAGCGCAGCGTCAATAATAGCAAGGTCGTGCCGGGTAACCGGATCAACAGCAAGTTTTGCGCCGGGGAGGTTCAGCCCCTTATGGGACAGCAGGTGCCCCCCTATTATGACGTTACAGATAACCTCATCTCCTGAGACCTCCTGCACCCGCATCTGAATGAATCCGTCATTGAGATAGATAAGACTGTTTTTAGAGACCGCAGCGGGCAATTCCTTATAATTGACCGGAATATGTGCTGCTGAACGGGGTACCAGTTTTGTGGTGAACGTCACCCGGTCGCCTTTTTTAATCACCAGCGGCTCATGCTGCAGCTTGCCTATGCGGATTTTGGGGCCGGGAAGGTCGGCAATGACAGTCACCAGCCGGCCGGCACGGCTGGCTACTGAGCGGATGCGCCGGATAATTTCCAGATGACCCTGTATATCTCCATGAGAAAAATTGATCCGCGCAACATCCATGCCGCCTGTTATCAGCTTTTTCAGGACAGATTCTGCACAGGAGGCGGGACCGATAGTACAGACAATCTTTGTTTTATGGCCGGGTAATTTCACCAGTGTGGTTCCATTCATTTACTGAGTTAATTTCCCTTCACCCTCCTCTTTATCCCCTCCCATCCAAGGCAGGGGAGGATTAAGGTGGGGGTGATCTGTGTGATCTTTTTCTTCCTCAAACTCGATTTTAAGCGAGAGGAATTGCAGCATATCTTTCAGGGTGATAATGCCTGCCAGGTGATCGCCATGTACCACCATGAGCCGGGATGCCCTGGTCTGGCTCATTCTGGCAAGCGCTTTCGTCGCATCCATATCAGAATGGATGCTGTTATCGGGTGAGCACTGCTCTATGAGCGAGCCAATAATCGTGCTGCCCCACGCTTCACGCGGCAATTCTTTAACCTGGCGGGTCGTAATACAGCCGAGAAGTTTTCCATCATCCACCACGGGAAACATCTTAAAGTGATATGTATATATATAGTCTTCAATCAGTTCCGCCACGGTAATGCGGGATGTCACGGTCACCGGATTTAATCTCATAAAGCGGCTTACCGGCTCTCCCTGCAATGCCCGGCTTACCAGTACCTGCTGGTAGGACATATCAGCAGCGCGTTTGAGGAACATGCCAATCATAATCCACCAGAATCCGCCAATGAAATTTCCCTGCACAATCTTGTAGAAGCCGCCAATAATCAGTGCCAGGCTGAAAAGAGATCCGGTCCGGGAAGCTATCCGGGTTGCCCAGCGGAGGTTATCCTTCCAGCCCCACAGCGCTGCTCGTAAAATGCGTCCTCCGTCAAGGGGAAACGCGGGTACCAGATTAAATACCGCAAGAAGCACGTTGAGTGAGGCAAGATAGCTGAGTACCCCTGTTATTGGCACAGGCCACTCATTTGCCATTCCCAAAACATTGACGCCATAGAGAATAACGGCAAGTACCATGCTTGAAACAGGGCCGGCAACAGCCATTAGAAATTCTATTTTGGCGCTTTCAGGCTGCTCTTCCATTTCAGCGACACCGCCAAAAATAAAAAGGGTAATTCCGCTGATGGGCAGGCCGTATTTTTTTGCCACCAGGGAATGGGAGAGCTCGTGCAAAATAATTGAAGCAAACAGGCCCAGCGCACCGGCAACTCCCATCCACCAGCAGGTGGCATCAGACAGATTTTTATAGTAGTAGGGGAACAGCCCCCGGGCAAGCGACCAGGTCACAAGCACTGCCAGCACCAGCCAGCTCATGTCCACCCGGACAGCAAATCCAAAAAGCTTAAACAGGGTTACGCGTTTTCCAAACATATCAGGAATCCATTGCTTGCAGCTGTCAGTCATCAACTGACAGCTACCCGCCTCTGCGTTCTCTGCGCCCTTCGCGGTTAATTATTTTTTATTCTCTGCTGTTTTCTGATTCTTTGCCACAAGCCGGATTTCCCTGCGCTGAAGAGCTTCACGGTTGCGTCTTTTTTCTTCATCCGTCTCAGGCGTAAGCGGCGGCACCGTTGTGGGACGGCCGTTCCTGTCAAGGGCGACAAAGGTGAGATATGCTGAAGCGGTATGGCGCACCTCGCCGGTAAACAGGTTTTCAGCCTCCACCCGGACACCAATTTCCATTGAAGAGCGTGCCACCATGTTAAGGCTCGCCCTAAGCGTGAGAAGGTCGCCGATAAATACCGGATAGTGAAAAACCAGGCTGTCAATTGAGGCGGTAACTGCATTGTTCCGCGCATGCCTGATGGCAACCACCCCTGCCGTCATATCTATATGCTTCATAATAATTCCGCCGTGAACGTTGCCGGCTGGATTGGCATCCTCAGGCATCATCACATAGGATATCGTAACGCTGCTGCCCTTAACCCGTTTCCCCTCCATGGTACCTCCCGAATTAAAAAAATAAAATGATAGCCCTCAGCTGTTTTTACTGTACCACCAACAATTTCCCGATGTCAAAGGATATGTATCTGAATGAAAATCTGCGTTATTTTTTATTTGACACATTAATCGCTTAACCCTATACTCACGCAATCAAAAAACAGGGTATCAGAAAGTGTATGAGTTAAAAGCTCACCCACTCTCGACCCCTAAACTCTTCAAAGTGCATATTTTCTGTGATTGAATTAAACTAAAGGAGCAACAATGGCATCAAATGTAAAACAGACACGAGAAGCACAGAAGGAGAAATTCCTGAAACTGCTTGCTCAACGGAAGGCGCAATTGCTTGCACAGGGCGTTGCTAAGGAAAGGATAGCAAAAGATAACGTGGCAAAACACCTGCTTGCGGAAATAAAAAGAACTTCACAGGCAATTGCTTCTATCACTGCACGGCAGCAGGTGATAGAGAAGGCAAAAGTTCAGAAGCAGGAGCGTGCTGCACAGGCTGCAGCCGAAGGACCCAAAGCCAAAAAGAAAACACAAGCTGAAAAAGCACCGGCAAAAGCAGGGAAAAAAGAGAAGAAAGAGAAAAAAGAAAAGAAACAGGAAGAAGCGTAATAATTCCGAATTATCATCAGGAATAAAACAGGGGGTTGCATAGTTTACATTATATGTAACCCCCTGTTTTTATATAAAAGAAACTATATGAATCAACTAAATGCAGGTTGCATATTTTATTTTTTGAGAATATAAATTATTATCAGCATTTAACCATGTTTAAGGGGGGACTTTATGCAACAAGGCAAAAGAAGATTAATTATTATATTGTCAACTATTTGTTTTTGCCTTTATTGCCCAATGCCTCTGTGCGCGGCACCCAATACTATAATAAAAATTTTTCATGAGAAAGGTTTATTGAGCGTGGAGGCTGAAAATGTACAGCCTGAAATACTGTTTAGTGAACTTGGCAGGCAGTGTGACATAGAGGTTATTGCCCATGGAGACGTATTCCCGGAGAAGGGCATAACCGTCAGCTTTAAAGACCTTCCCGAGAAGGAAGCAATTAAGAAACTGGTTAAGCTGTGTGGCTTCAGAAACTATCTGCTCGATTTCCAGGGAAATAAACCGGAGGAAACACGGCTGGTAAAGCTTGAGCTTTTTATGACGGGGTCCGGTGAGCGGGTGCTGACAAAACCCGCAGCAATTGGACAGGGAGTACCGTTCGGAAAGATTGTAAAGCCGCGGCCAGCAAAAGATGACCGCATTGCCCCGATTGTTAATGAAACCATGAGCTCCGGGAAACTCAAAGACAAAGACTCTTTTGCACCGGGCAATGATTTTCACTGGGACGGCAGCGGCCTCATTGATTTTCCGAAATACACCGGCACGCTTGCCTATGATAAAAGCACCTCCCGCTGGGATGATGATGCAAAGCTGTTTTCCCAAAAGACTATGGATGTTATACCCCCTGCAGTTCGCGATGCGATGGCAGATGCCATGATTAAGGCATGCGATGAAGTGGCAAAGGAAAAAGGCACTGATACCATAACCCCGGAAATAGCTGCAGATGCGGTAGAGCGCCTTGCCAAAGGCTTCAACATGCCGCCGGTGGTGATGCAGAACCTGCCTAAATCACTTGCAGACTTTGACCGCCCCAAAACGCCCATAGATTCAAAGCATCTGAAAGAACAGTATAGAAAATAGGGAACAGGGGTCAAGAGGCATGAAACCGGTCAAAAAGTAAAGATGCATGATGCAGGATTCAGGATAAAAATTCATCACGTGTTTTGTATCATGAATCATGAACCCCGGGTTTGATAAAGGAGACATCAACGTGACTTCTCCTCGTTTTCATTTTCGCAGAATAGTACTCAGCTCATTTTTCTTATTATTTCTTTTTATCTCCTATTCCTTACCAGCGCGTGCTTCCTACTTCACCCAGATCAACAAGGACGGGTTTGGCAACATGCACAACACCGGCGGGCTTGAGACAAAGACCATGGCTGTGTTTCAGGGGAAGCTGTTCGTGGGAGTCTCAAACCAGGCAGACGGAGCGCAGGTGTGGTGTTTTGACAATGCAAACTGGACGCAGATTAATGAAAGCGGCTTCGGCTCACGGGACAACATTGCTATCAGCTGCATGGAGGCAACTGACCAGGTGCTGTATGCCGGCACCTCAAACAGGAACGGCGGACAGGCCTGGTCATACAACGGGAAAGAGTGGGCATGCCTCCACCAGGGGCGGTTTGGAAAAACTCAGAGCAATGCAATCAGCTGCATGGCACGGTATCGCGGCAGGCTCTATGTCGGCCTGTGGGATCAGGTCACTTCCCGCCCTGCAGAAGTATGGTCATTTGACGGCGAAGCAAGCTGGCAGCAGGTGAACGAGCCGGGCTATGGAAGCCCGTACAACCTGAATACGCTGGGCATGGAGGTATCAAGCGTTGACGGGCAGGAAAAACTGTATGCCATTGTCTGGAAGTCATTTCAATATAACGGGAAAGATGCCGGATGCGATATATGGGCTTATGATGAAAAAAAGTGGGTAAAGGTAAATGCCGGACGGGAGGGCTTCGGTGAAAAAGGACACGGCCGGGCAGGCATGGAGCCCTATGCAATTGCCGAGTTCCAGGGAAAGCTGTATGTGGGGCTGTGGGGATTTGGCGGTGGATCCATTTGGGAAGTATGGGCATATGATGGCAGGAACTGGGCCCGGGCAAACAGCAGCGTCCAGGGCAAAGGGAATTTTTTACTGCTCTGCGATGCCATGATACCATTTAAGGGACGGCTCTATGCAGTTGCCGCTTCCGGGTTGAAGAATGAGTTTGAGCTGTGGTCTTATGATGGAAAGGCCTGGTCCCCGGTTATCGCCAGGGGCTGTGCAACGCCTGAAAACCTGGGAGACCCCAATAATAAGATTATTAATGCGATGGCAGTGTATAAGGATAGACTGTATCTGGGTGTGGCAAACGATAAGTCAGGATACCGGATATTCGAGAGCAGATTCCCGGAAATTTCTCCGCGCATCAAATCAGTTGCTGTCGGAGACACTGAACTGTTCACGTTGCAGGGAAGCGTAGCACCGGTAACGTGGTTCTCAGATAATCCGCGGGTGCTTCTAATCGATCAGCAGACCGGTTTTGCTGAAGGGGTTTCTCCGGGGAAGTGCCTGATTTCAGGAACTGATGCTTCCGGCTACCGCTCGGATCCTCTCCCTGTTATTGTTACCAAAGAGACCCGTGCAGCGGCAATAAAAAAAGTCCTCATATTCGCTGAAGCGCAGCCGCGATCGCTTACCAATAGTGGATCAGAAAAAACGGTTTTGACGGCGAGGATTTATAAAACCCGGGGTGTAGGAAACATTGATAGCGTGCAGGCAGACCTATCGCCAGTGAACAGGGGAACGCTTTCGCTGTTTGACGATGGCACGCATGGAGACCGGGTAAAAGGAGACGGGATATATTCATGTGAGATTTCAGTCCCTGCCGATGCAGCTCCCGGCACCTATTCGTTTATGGTCCGGGCGCGCGAGCAGGGCGGCGTTGAGGGAACGGCTGCTGTCTTTCTCTCCATAAAGCAGCGCTATACTGTTCCGGAAATTACTGCGGTGAGGACCATGGGCTCAGGGTATCATATCCCCATTCTGTTTGAGCTGAAAGACCCTGACAAGGATGTTTGCTCGGTAGCCGTAGAGTATAAACAAAAGGGCGGCTCCTGGTTGCCGGCAAGCATTGCGTCAACCTCAGGGCAGGTGACTGCCATAATAAATCCGCAGGCAAAGAGCACGCTGCCGGCAAAGGGAAATGTGATTAAAAATCTTGCTACCCCTGAAGCCCTTAATCAGTATGTGTGCGTGTGGCAATCGGAAAAAAATATCGGGCACAGTGCCGGCACTTTTTCGATACGCGTAACTCCTGATGATTCGCGGTCAGGGGGAACAGCAACAGAATCAAAGCCGTTTCACATAGACAACAGCAAGCCTCCGGCAGATGAGATGGTGTATGTGCCGGCAGGGAAATTTTTTATTGATAAGTATGAGTATCCCAACCACTTTGGCTATTACCCGGAGGTCAGTAAAACCTGGTACGAAGCCCGCAAAGCCTGTCAGGAGAGGGGCAGGGACCTCTGCACCACCGACCAGTGGGAGAAAGCATACTATGGCACGTCCAAAAAACGCTATCCCTATGGAGACACCTACGGATTCGAAGACCGGAAGTTCTGCAACACCAATGGCTCTGCTGATGACGTTCCCACACCTGCGGGGATGTATGAAAACTGCGTCAACGACCTGGGGATCTATGACATGGGCGGGAATGTATATGAGTGGGCCGGCCTTGATGAAAAGAACACGTTTATGGCTGACCAGAGCTATAAGACCTCATCTATGATCCAGAGCCTGTTCAATGTGGATGACCCTCATCACCGGCATGAGTATCTGGGGTTCAGGTGCTGCACATGTGAACAATAGAAATTTGCAGGCAAACCAGTAATACCAGATCGAAACCCGCAACGCATTTTTTTATCCCGGATACTTCTCCATATTCTATAATAAAATTGTTGCCGTATCAGTCGATACTGCCTGAGAGCTGCCAGTTTTTTCAACATGTTCTGATACCCAAAGCCCCATGTCTGCGAACCCATAAGCCCCCCTGCCGAGAAGCTTCAATTTATAACATTCCATTTAAAAATAGTTCATCATAAAAACATTTTACTGGATATTTTGTTTTGCAAGAGATAAAATGTATCCAATACTAATAGCCGATAGCGTATAGCTATTATTTCATTATACCTGGACATGAAAGGAGGTGGCTTTATACTTACTATAACCAGTGGTGGTTAATGGTTTATTTTAACGGGAGGAGAACTGCAATGAATGACAATAAAATTCAAAGAAGATCATTTCTCAAGCTCACCGGTGCTGCATTAGCCGGTCTGTCGCTTCCGTTTGCCTCCAGGCGCGCGGAAGCAGATATCAGCACGAATGTGAAGAGCGGTGGCAAGTTCTGGATAAATCCCGGAACCAAGCAGGAATATTTCAGACAAAATGTCGTCAATACCAAGTCTGTGCAAACAGATGAAATCATCTGGGCCAAGGTGGATGGCTTGTGGCAGAAGTATCAGCTGGCCGGGTATAATTCCGAGTTTTTTAACTGGTATGTTGATGATCTGTTTAAATGGTATGATATCATTTTCACTCAGGGAAAGGTTCCGCCCAACGGTGGACACCATACTCCGGGAATCTCAACCTACAGCCGCCGGGGTGTCGGGCGCGGTGACAGCAGTTTCCATCTGAACAGCGCGTTCAAGAGCGTGACTATTGCCCCCAAAAAGGAGAATATTGATGATTATCTTCGTGTATACAAGCAGGCTCTGAGTGGCGATATGAGCACATATTCGCTTGACTGGAAAAAGAATCTGCTCAGGAATGAGGATTTCTGGGATCACAAACTTATTATCGCCACAGACCTCTATTCCGGACAGGGTCCCCAGTCGGTTACGCCGAGCACCGGGGAGGTTGATGTGGAAACTACCTTTGGCTTCAAAGAA
>CAIYCZ010000505.1 GCA_903924805.1 uncultured delta proteobacterium
AAGAAAAAATCAGGGTTCATGCGCATATCCGTGCCCTGGAAGATAAAAATCGGGAGCTGCAGCAGGCGCAGCAGGAAATAATTCAGTCAGAAAAGCTTGCATCGGTAGGAAGGCTTGCTGCCGGGGTCGCTCATGAGATAGGAAACCCTATAGGCATCATACTTGGCTATCTTGACCTTCTGCTCGACCATAGTCTTGATGAACAGCAACGGGCGGACTACCTGAAAAGGTTACAGCGCGAAACAGAACGAATTAATAGTGTTATCCGCGGTCTTCTTGATTATGCCCAGCCCTCGCTCCAGATAATGGAAGAGCTTAATATAAACACCCTGATTCAGGATACCTGTTCTTTAGTGTCCTATCAGAAAGGCTTTCAGCAGTGTACTATAAATTATAATCTTGACAGCACGGTGCCGTTGCTTATTGCAGATGAAAAACAGATCCGGCAGATAGTCATTAATCTTACCCTCAATGCCCTGGATGCCATGCCCGATGGAGGAACCATCACCTACACTACAGCCGCAGAAAACATCTCCGGGGAATATCATAGTGTATTCAGCATTACAGACACCGGCAAAGGGATACCTCCAGAAATTCAGGATAAAATCTTTGACCCTTTTTTTACGACAAAGGAGCCGGGTAAAGGAACCGGCCTGGGACTTTCAAATGTCCAGCGCATGGTACAGTCACTGGGGGGCAGGGTTACGGTTGCCAGCGTGCCCGGAAAGGGAACGACGTTTACTATCATGTTTCCCGTTGCACGGAGAGATAAAATACAGCAGAGGGGATAAAATCACGCTGCGACTCTCTTTAATAACGGTAAAATCGGCTTTCAGTTATCTTCCCTCCCTTGATGGGAGGGAATGAAAGGGAGGGTGAACATATAATTTTCTTCACCCTCAACCCCGTATCAAGTACGGGGCAGGCTCTAACCTTCACCCATCCAGGGTAAAGGATATAAGGAAACTGCTATGAAAACACGGTCTGTACTCGTTATTGATGACGAAGAAAACATGCGTCACCTTCTTAAAACCATCCTCGTAAAAGAAGGCTATGAGGTTTCGCTTGCTGCTGACGGTCAGGATGGGCTTAGCATGCTTGAAAGTCAGCAGTTTGACATGATCCTCTGCGATATCAGAATGCCGCGCGTGGACGGGATTCAGTTCCTTAAAAAATTACAGGACATAAATATCCCTTCCACCATAATAACGATGTCTGCCTTCGGGACCCTCGATCTTGCTATAGAAACAATGCAGCTCGGAGCCTATGATTATATTTCAAAGCCGTTTAAGCCGGCTGAAATCATTCTCACACTCCGCAAAGCAGAAGAAAGAGAGCGGCTCAGAACAGAAAACATACTGCTCAGGCAGGAGGTTCAGCGCAAATACAATTTCAGTAACCTGATAGGTAATAGCCCGCAGATGATGCATGTCTACGAAATGATCAAAAAGATATCCCCGTATAAAAGCCCGGTACTCATTACCGGCGAGAGCGGCACCGGCAAAGAGCTGGTGGCAAAAGCCATTCATTACAACAGCCCGCGCAGCAGCAAAACATTTCTGGCCATTAACTGCGGGGCTATACCAGAAAACCTTCTTGAAAGC
>CAIYCZ010000506.1 GCA_903924805.1 uncultured delta proteobacterium
ACACTCTTTCCCTACACGACGCTCTTCCGATCTTTGATAAATGTAATAGGTTGCGCCGTCAACCCAGAGGGTGAGGCTTCTAAGATTTGGTTGTGGCGACCGGGGTACGAGCTTGAGCACCATGCTGTTTTTTTTATGCCGGGGTTCTTCCGGTACTGCTGAAACAATAAACTTTTCCCTGATTTTCAGCTTCCCGGCAAACAAATCCAGGGTAATATCTGATGGCAGTTTTGATGAATCATTGTGCATAACCTGGTTATCTTCGGGAAGGTAAAACCAGAGATTTTTCCCATCAAGGTAAATTTTCTGAACCGAGGGCTTCTTATATTCCCAGTACATCTTGCCGCCCTTTTTGAAGCACACGCTACCCTCACCCTTTTCTATCCGCTTTATGGAACCAAGATAGGTTTCCTGCTCAAAGCTGGCTGACAGGTCCTGCATGGCCCCGTATTTCTGCTCGATCCCCTGAATGTATTCATCAATGGCGGGTGCGGAGAAGGCATCCGCTGCTCCATACAAACCATACAGCAGCAAGAGCAACAACAGGCCGACAAACGTCTCACCGAGCACCGGGCAGGCCTTCGCCCCGGTGACTATTGCCGCCCGTAGTGACTCAGTTTTTTTCATGCCGGTTTGTACTGCAACGTCTCCCGCGAGATTTAACCATAACAATCTTTTTTGTTTACCCTTATAATCTATTGACCAGTACATTGCGCGGTTTGACCCCGTCGCTGGGCCCCACCACCCCCTGCTGTTCCATCTTCTCTATCATGCGTGCGGCACGGTTATAGCCCACGCGCAGCCTGCGCTGCAGCATGGAAATGGATGCCTGCCCGGTCTCTGCCACAAGCTGCAGCGCCTGATCGTACAGCTCATCAAAATCATCATCAGCGGCATCCGCTTCGTCTATCTTTGCCGTGAGCAGAATGGTCTCATCATACGACGGGGTCATCTGCTTTTTAATGAATTCCACAATCCGGGCAATTTCCTGTTCCGAGAGGAATGAGCCGTGAATCCGCTGCATCTTGGAAGAGCCGGGAGGAAGAAACAGCATATCACCCCTACCCAGCAGCCGCTCAGCACCGATGGTGTCAAGGATGGTGCGTGAGTCAACCTTTGATGTCACCTGAAAAGAAATCCGGCAGGGGAAATTGACTTTTATGGTACCGGTGAGAATATCAACCGAAGGCCGCTGGGTGGCTACTATCAGATGGATCCCGGCTGCGCGTGCCATCTGCGCCAGCCGCGCAATGTGCACTTCCACATCCCGGGCGGCGACCATCATCAAGTCGGCAAGCTCGTCAATAACCACAACAATATACGGCATTTTTGTGTCAGGCTCTGCAGCCTCCTCTGCATCAGCCGGGGCTGCCTCCCTGCCGGCTTTTGCTGAACGGCTTGCCTGTTCTTCATCAACCTTCTGATTGTAACGGACAATATCCCTCACACCCTTCTCTGCCAGCTTTTTATAGCGCCGCTCCATCTCTTCAACTCCCCAGCGGAGCGCGATGGCAGCCTTTTTGGGATCGGTAACCACGGGATGGAGCAGGTGCGGTATGCCTTCATACAGGGAGAGCTCCAGCCGTTTGGGATCGATCATGAGAAATTTTACCTCATCAGGGGTTGCCTTATACAGAATGCTGCAGATGATCGTATTGATTAATACGCTCTTTCCCGAACCGGTTGACCCGGCAATGAGCAGATGGGGCATCCGTGCCAGGTCATTGATGACCGGGTCCCCGGCTATATTTTTACCAAACCCGATGGTAAGCTTTGACTCCGGATTGAGAAACTCTTCCCGGGAAACTATCTCCTTAAAAAAGACTGTCTCCCGTTTTTTATTGGCAAGCTCAATTCCCACGGCGCACTTACCGGGAATGGGCGCAACGATCCGTATGCTTATAGCTTTTAATGCCAGGGCCAGATCATCAGACAATCCGACAATCCGGTTAATCTTGATGCCCGGAGCAGGCTCAAATTCAAAGCGGGTAATAACCGGCCCGGGGCTGATTTCAGTAACTTTTCCCTTTATGTTAAAGTCCTCAAGCTTCTGAATTAGAATCTGCGCATCTTCCTTGAGTGATTCCCTGCTTATCCTGCCGTCTTTTTCCTTAGGAGAGTCAAGCAGGTCCAGGGGAGGGAGTTGTATGGTGCCAATGGTTTTCCGCAGGGAAGGCTTAAACGTATCTTTTTCCGGTGCTTTTCCCGCCCGCGGCTCTTTTATGACAACCTCGTCCCGGATGTGGGGTGATTCTTTCTGTTTTTTAGTATCACCTTTGCTATCGATGTCGATTTTATCTTCACTACCGGCTGCGCTGTCCCATTCGACCCATTCAATATCCGGTTCTATATCCAGTATCTTTTCTTCAACTATCTTTTCTCCTTTGTTCTTCTCCTTCCTCTTGAACGGCCACGCTATGGTTTTGAAGGTATGGCTGATCACATCGTTGACCTTTTGCCCTCCCTTCACCGAGCTCTGGAGAAATTTTTTTGAGATACTGACATATGAAATTTTAGTGAGCAGCATAACGGCGAGCAGCGTGAGAAGTATGATGGCGAAATATGAGCCAAACACGTTCAGGTATTTTACCAGTTGTTTTGCAAGGAAGCTCCCCAGCAGCCCTCCGCCATCAAAATGTTGATATTTGGGTATAGTAAGCTTCCCCACATACAGGCTCAGGAATATTGAAATACAGAGCAGGATAATAACTATGAGGCCCATCCGTACATAAAAAGATAGGGTAGTCTGAGAGGGAAAGAGAATCTTTTTGGCAATAAAAAGAAGCACGACGGGACTAACAAAAGCCATGATACCAAACATCCAGAAAAGCCCGTCTGATATATAGGCGCCGGTATATCCACTCCAGTTGTGAATTCTGTGTGGAATGCGCGAATATCCTACTGAAAAAGACGGATCATCAGGGTAATAGGTAATCAGACAACAGGTAATAAAAATTGCCAGTCCGATAAGTATTATTCCTGCAATTTCTTTCCAAAGGTGCGGATGTTTTTTACTGCCAGCCATAATGGGTGTAGGTGAACTTTCTTCCCGGTTATTTTTTATTTACGAGAGTTACCGGCAGCTTCTGTTTATGTGACAGAAACCGGCAATAAAATTAAGTAAAATCAAATAGTAAAAATTTTGCCCCTCTTAAAAAGTCTACTGTAACTCCCTTTTATAGTCAATCTCAAAATGCTGTTGTGGACAGGTATGGTTAGACTAAAATACCTGTCAAACCGCTTGACTTTGATCTTTAAGATTGTAGAATGTGCATGCACGTAAAACACTGATTTAAACCACAAGACGTGAGGAGTTGAAAATGGCCGGAGTTAATAAAGTAATCCTCCTGGGAAGGCTGGGAGCAGACCCGGAAGTTCGCTATACCAGCAGCGGCACCGCTGTTACGAATTTTCGCATGGCTACAAGCACAGCTTTTACCAACAAGGAAGGGCAGAAAGAGGAAAAAACTGAATGGCACAAGATAGTAGCATTCGGTCGGCTGGGAGAGATCTGCGGTGAATACCTTGCCAAGGGGAAGCAGGTATACATAGAGGGGCGGATTCAGACCCGTGACTGGGAGGACAAGGAAGGCAACAAGCGCTGGACTACCGAGATAATCGTGCAAAGCATGCAGCTGCTCGGATCCGCTTCAGATAAAGATAAGGGAGGGCCTCCTGAACCACCGCCGCCGCTGGATGTTGATCTCCCGCCGGAAAGCGATGTACCGTTTTAAATTAAGCGTCTCTAATATAGATTTTTAATTTAATAAAAAAGCCCTATGGTTGTGAGACACAGGGCTTTTTTAGTCAGTTTTACTTTTCAGAAAAAGGTGATCAGATTTATTTTTAGTACCCCTACTATCAACTCGAAAATACATCCGTCCCCTTTTTCTTGAAAACTAATAACCCTCAACATAGAACGTCTGTTTTTGGGGAACATAACATGCTGGAAAATATGGTGTTAAGGATCGGCAACTTGGCAATAAATCCTCCTATAATTCAGGGGGGAATGGGAATAAAAATTTCCATGGCAAAACTGGCTTCGGCAGTGGCAAACTGCGGGGCCGTAGGCACCATTTCCGCGGCAATAAAGAGTGATCACGTATTGGACCGGGCTAATCGGCAGCCCAACCAGGCAAAAGATATCCAGGAATTCATCTCGGCCATTAGAGCCGCAAGGAGTATGACTAAAGGCATACTTGCAGTCAATATCATGGTCGCATTGTCCAGTTATCCGATGCTTGTGCAGGCCGCGATAACGGAAAAAGTGGACATTATATTTTCAGGTGCGGGATTACCGCTTACTCTTCCAAAACTTGTCGAAGGTTCAGACGTTAAGATCTGCCCGATTATATCGTCGGCACGCGCTGCCGATATAATCTGCCGCAAATGGATACAAAGATATAACCGTGTACCCGATGCCGTTGTTGTCGAAGGCCCTATGGCGGGCGGGCATTTAGGCTTTAGTTTCGAAGAGCTGGCAACAGAGGAGTCCATGCCAAAACTCGAGGACATCCTGATAAAGGTGATCGATACGGTTAAAATGCATGAGGACAAATACGGAAAAAAAATACCGGTCATTGCTGCCGGCGGCATTTTCGACGGCAAGGATATTGCTCGCATGCTTAAACTGGGTGCTTCGGGCGTACAGATGGCGACCAGGTTTGTATGCACCGATGAGTGTGACGCTTCTGATAATTTCAAACAAGCCTACATAAATGCGAAAAAAGAAGACATCATTATAATCAAAAGTCCAGTAGGTATGCCGGGAAGGGCGCTCAAGAACAAATTTCTTGAACAGTC
>CAIYCZ010000507.1 GCA_903924805.1 uncultured delta proteobacterium
GCCAGTTCCACCAGGTCTTTTCCGTCTTTAATCGTTGATTTAATATGCGCATTTCTGCGTTGCAAGACCGGTTCATTATTCAAGTATTCCTCCAGTTTACGCATAACTATATGCAGGGTATCCATACGCATCTTCCTTCAGGGAATTGTTTGACGTGTGCACCACAATGAAGGGTTTCATAGATGTGCTGCTGCTGTGGTGATTACTCCTATAAGAAAGCAACGGTAATTCCTTTGCCGGCAATTTCCTGGATATGTCATAAATGTCTGTTAAATTTTTTAGCCCATTTATAATAGCATGTCAAGGCAAAATAAAAGGGTTATACAATAATTCTCTTAGACTTATTCTGGCAGGCTTATTAAAGCACGACTAACGGCCCGCTTAAATACTATCAGAGGTGCCGCAAAGCCTTTAATGGAGAGGGCAATAAGGCATATATCGGGTATTCGATGAGGAAGCTTTTAACAGAAAATAATTGACTCTTGAAACCATTCAGTGCTACATAGGTGCAAAAAGGCAGGAAAAATTGGCAGCACAATCCTTACTGCCAGAGCAGTAATATACCTAACCCGGACAAGCCGGAACCAAAGTTAACCGCAAAGACTAAAAAAACACAAAGAAGCTTGAATTTGGAACTCGATTCGACTGAGCTCATCGAAGTCAGGAACTCACCAAGGTAAAAACAAAAATTCCTGATTTCATGAGTTCCAGATTTTTAATTTTTCTTTTTATATTTGCAGGGAATTTAATCTTAAGAGACTAATTACTTACAAGGGAGCACCAATGGCAAAAGACTATGATGTAATAATAGTTGGAGCAGGCCCTGCCGGTCTTATGGCGGCAAAAACAGCGGGTGAAAACGGCCTTAAAGCTGCTCTCCTTGAGCGCAAAATTGATATTGCGGATATAAAACGCGCCTGCAGTATGATGGTGGTTACGCTTACCGGGAAGTACCTGGGGGAGCGGGTATTTTTGAATACGCGGGACAGGCGCATCTGCTTTCCCCGCTATGGCTTTTCAGTACAATACGACGGGCCCCACCAGGATTTTTACACGTGGTCAATATATTCACACAAGGGAAATAAGGTTCAACTGGGAGACTACGGGCAGAATGTAAAAAAGGGTGAAGCAGGGAGAATCAGCGCCGTATACAGCAAGGGAGCGCTTCTCCAGGGGCTGCTGGATGAAGCCTGCAGCAACCATGTGGATATATACCCGGGGTATAATGTGATTGGCTGCATGAAAGAAGGCGGCAGCGTAACGGTGATGACCCGCGAGGGACGCAGCTTTAAAGGCACGTTTGTTATCGGTGCCGATGGCAGGTCGTCAAAGCTTGCCCGCACGCTTGGCCTCAACCGGGATAGAAAATATTTTGGTACGGCTACAACCCTGGGATACGAAATGGCAGGGGTGGAGCCGCCTGAAAAGTACGCCCTGTTTCAAATCTTCCTCAATGAAACACCGCCCATGAGAATCTGGATGACGCCCCGCGCGGGAAGGGATGAGCACTTTGCCATGGTCACGTCGCTGCATCCGGGAAGGGACCATGCTGCTGCTTTCAAGCGGGTTACCAGTGAGGGGCACTTTGCGCCGTGGTTTAAAAAGGCCGAGGTCAAACGGACATTACCTGCGGTGGGCAACATGCTTTCGCATATTGTTGATCCGTACAAAGATCAGGTGCTGCTTGTTTCAGATGCCGTGTGGTGCCAGGAGGCTGAAATGACCGGGGCAGTTGTCAGCGGATGGAAAGCAGCAAACGCCGTTACGTTCGCTCTTGTTGAAGGAAAAATATCACGGGAAGGCGTCGCGGGATATCTTGACTGGTGGCGGGATGAAGTAATCAAGCAGTATGACTACAAGGACATGATAGGGAACGCTGTGATGCCGTATATGCTGAATCCCGATGAGATTGACTTTCTGCTCGGTTCAATCAAGAAGACGTTGCCGGGCATGCTTGACCCGTATGAAACGCCCAAACTGGTGGGCGGGGCGCTCGCAGAGATAATGCCCATGGTGCAAAAGGAGCGGCCGGAGATTTTCCAGAAGCTTGGCAGGATGCGCACCACGCCGCTTGAAGTGGTCTTCGGCAGCTGCATGCGCGCAGGCTTTCCAACGCTGTCTTTAAGCTGATAAACTTTATTAACAGGCTGTTGAAAAGCACCCGTCTGCTTTGTTGTGCTCATCCTTCGTCATTGCGACGTATCTTTTGCCTGTACGCAAAATTATCAGCGGTTTTTTTTGCTTACACGCAAAACTTCTTGACGCCAGTTTGCCCACCTGATATATAAGAAATTATGATAAAAAATCGCTATTTGAACGAGATTATTGTCGAGGA
>CAIYCZ010000508.1 GCA_903924805.1 uncultured delta proteobacterium
CTCAACACCCACCATATATTCTGATACAATACAAGGAGCAATTAATGCCTCTAATAATGGGGATATTATTTATGTTACCCCAAAACCTACGGGGAGTGGTGGGGCATATGCCGAGGCAATAACAGTAAACAAGCAGGTAAAGCTTGTGGGGAAAGCAAACGGCGAAAATGCCTGGACAGCCGGAACACCGGGCGGCTCTTCTGACGCACCGCGGATAAAAGGCACTGCGGACAAACTCATCAGTCTTGATTATGATAATGTGGAGATAAAAGGTTTTAACATAGACACAACCGACAGTTCAACCACAGGTGTCTACATAGGTACACCAGCATCGGTTACTCAAACAAGTCTGAGCATCACGTACTGCACTTTTACTATGTCAGGGGGTGACAAGGGGGTTGCCATAGACAACGGCAACACGGCAAAAGACCTGGTAGTGAGCTATTGTGCATTCAACGGATGGAAGGATATTAACGGAAATAATGAAACAGCTGTAATAAACGCACTAACGCCGACCAGCAAGTGGTTATATATTGGGCAGGGCACATCAGGCGGGTCAATTGATGCGGATTGGGCGGGGCAGGGCTATGGCGCACGGATTATGCACAACACAATTAATCAGGCGACCGCAGACCTGAAACTGGGGCGACTGATAAAGAATGTGGTATTCAAAAACAACACCTTTGACAACTCCAACGGGTACATAACCTTTGAGAAGCCTGCTGATAAGGCAGACTATGCCTATCTGCAGGGCATAACTGTTACCTATAACACTTTTAACAACAGCACCAACTCAAGCCCCACATTTCCTGACGAATATGCAATATTAGTTGCAGACGATATGGAGGAGGGAGACACCAAGGACTGGGGTAAGAACCTCGCCATACATTTTAACAATTTCCTGCAGGATGACGCAGACAGTTTCTTATATCCGATAGTGGGTTTTCAAGACTACTCGGCTTCCGCTACCAGCACCGAGATTACTGCCACGCACAACTGGTGGAACTCAAACAGCGAAACCAACGTGCCGAGAATTTTTGGATTTCCCGGCACCAGCGGCACGCCTGACGTGAGTGAGCAGGTTGGTTTTAATACATACAGCCGTGCAAAAATCCTTGGCGGTGTAACAGATGTAATTAAGCCGAACATTATAAAAACAATCACCGACACAAGCATCAGCGATTTAGAGCTTACCGTAAAGACAAAATCCGGCGCCACATCAAATTCACCTGTTTTTGCTGCCAAATATGATGCGAATCCTGTTTCAACAGCGCTGCCTGCGGCTTCAACGGGTGATAAGTACTACGACCTGCTGGTATATCCTGGAAGCGCTTCGAATATTGAGGCCATAACTGCCACGATTTCCAGCATCAGCAACGCATCATCAGCATCTGTTTACTGGTACAACAAAATTACGCCCTCCTGGGCACCGTGGAGAGGGCAGATAACCAGGACATCAAACACTATAAAATTGAGGATGCATGAGAATTCGTATCCTAAAATCTCCCAGCTTACCGGAACCCCTATTGTTATAAAAGGTGTAGCCACAACAACAACCAGCATACCGGGAAGCAACACTACCACTACTGCCAGCACGGCTACAACCGCTTCAGGCGGTGGGGGCACCAGCACTACCACCACATCCACCGGCACGACGACATCAGTTAAGAAGACTACCACCACCACTGCAAAGAGTACCACCAGCACGGTAAAGTCCACTACCACAACAGCACCGCAGCCAATACTCAACGTCACGCCAGTTTCCCTGGCCTACGGTACAGCAGATACAACAAAGACATTTGGCATCACCAACACTGGCCCCGGCACCTTGACATGGAATATTGATAAAACGCTGATTGATTACGAGAGCGGAATGGACTGGATATTTGACATCAGTCCTGCCTCCGGCGATACCGCAAAAGAAACCGATGTGGTGACCGTCATCGTCAGCAGGGCAGGCCTTGATCCGGGAACCTACAAGGCGACTATTCCCATTGCTTCAAACGGCGGGGAAAAGAGCGTGACCATCACCATGGAGGTGACGCAGGCAGAGAACCCGGTCCTGAAGGTGAATCCGACGGTGCTGAATGTCAAGAGCACTGATACGGCAGTGAGTTTCACCATCAGCAATACCGGCACCGGCCTTCTCACCTGGAAGGTTGAATCTCCTGAGTATGCTAATAACAACGGCATCAACTGGATAACTGCCATCACCCCCAATTCCGGCTATACCACTACTGAGCCGGTTACCGTCTCCGTAGGCATCAGCAAAGCCGGTCTCAGGGGCGGCATTTACAGTGCCACGCTTCCGGTGAAAACAAACGGCGGAGACAAGAATATCGGTATTGTTATGGTGGTGAAGACGAATGCTCAGGACTACCCGGTTACCCGTGTACAGCCGGTGCTGGTGCTGTTCAGGGGAAAGGATACGACCAAGAGTTTCAACATTAAAAATGCCGGCACCGGTACCATGACCTGGAGTATCGGGACGCCCGTTTATAACCAGCCGGTAAAAGACTGGATTGTCAGCATTACCCCCATGTCAGGAGATACGACAACGGAAACAGACAGCGTGACTATTACCATAGACCGGACCAATCTGATAAACCCCGGGTTCTATGGAGCTACCCTGCCAGTGCTTTCCAACGGCGACAGCAGGAATGTGAACATATATGTGTGGGTGCCGCTGTTTTGAGTAGGAGTAAGTAAGGATAGTATAATTTATAAGAAGATACAAAACCACCGAATGCACGGGCGACAATGCTGCATTCGGTGGTTTTATTTTTTAGAGGGAAAGATCATAGCTGTGAAAAATCCCCCTTAATCCCCCTTTAAAAAAGGGGGATATTAAATCCTCCCTTTAGCAAAGGGAGGTCAGGAGGGATTTTAAAAGTCGGAGGCCTTAAGTAAAATGCTGCCCTTTAATAAAAACCTCAAGCAATTTGCCAGAGAACTGAGAAAAAATATGACTGATGCGGAAAGGTTACTCTGGACACATATCAGAAAAAAACAGTTGAAAGGGTGCCAATTTTACCGGCAGAAAAACATAGGAAACTATATAGTGGACTTTTATTGTCCTGCGTCAAAAATTATTATTGAAGTTGATGGTGGTCAGCATTACTCAGAGGCGGGAGCAGCAAAAGACAAAACAAGAGATGATTATATGGCCTCTCTGGGATTTACGATCTTAAGGTTTTCAGATATAGACGTATTGAAAAATATCAACGGCGTACTTGAGACGATATATAAACAATTATAAAAATCCCCCTTAATCCCCCTTTAAAAAAGGGGGAAGAGTAAGTCGGAAATCCCCCTCAATTCTCCTTTACAAAGGGGGCTGTGAATCCTCCCTTTGCTAAAGGGAGGTCAGGAGGGATTTTAAAAACCCGCGTGAATTTCTCGAATACTTTGAATAGTTGCTTATAAGGTGTTATATACTTAAATAACAAGAGAGGATGTAATTGCTATGAGAAAACTACTTTTAATAATTTTGGGAGGACTGATTATCATGTGTTCCGATAGTATTGCAAACGATACGCAAAAAGGCGGCACAGGTGTTATAGGCATGAAATTCCCTGCCATCAGTGCCGAGTCGCTGGCAGGCACGAAAGTCACCATCCCTGATTCTGCGAAGGGCCTGGTAACCCTTGTTACCATTGCGTTCAAGCGCGAGTCGCAGTCGCAGCTCGATTCATGGCTGGAGCCGTTTGCCGGTGCGTTTGGCGGGAAGCCGGGATTTACCTTCTATGAAGTTCCCATGATCAAAACCTATTATAAGCTCATGGCACTGGTAATCGACGGCGGCATGCGCGCGGGCATACCGAGAGAAAAACATAAAAACGTCATGACCTATTACGGCGATACTGAAAAATACCAGAAGATTCTTTTTCTGGATGACCAGTACAAAGGCTATGCGTTTCTTTTAGACAGGGACGGGATTATCCGGTGGAAGGAAGAAGGGTTTGCCAGCAAGGAAAAGATTAACGATATGATTGAAGCCACCCAGAGACTGGGGCAGGGAAAATGAAAGGTTAGTATTCAGGAGACAGAAGTCAGGAGCCAGAATAGAAATAGACTTCTGCATTCTGACTCCCCTTTTATTCTACAAGCAATATAACAGGAACATGGCTTTCTGTCAAGGTTTCACCCGCGCTGCCGCTCCTGCAGAGGCAAGGAAGCATTTGAGAATTAAAATATTCATTTACAATTAATCAAAACTAACTATAATCACTTCCAATTAAAAGCAGCGATACTAATTTAAATGTATAGGAATTTCCTTTTTGATAAGCAGAGGTAATAAAAGGCAAACACAGGAGGGAAAGCAAGTAGATAAAAAAGAGGGATATGATAATACAATAAATTTTATTTTGCGAGAGACTGTTATTTTCTCGCCAAGACGCCAAGGCAATAAAACATAGCCACAGAAAACACAGAAAACACAGAAAAAGGGTTCAAGGATTCAAGGATTCGAGGGTTCCAGTGTTTTTATTTCATTTTTACTTTGCGCCTTTGCGAGAGATTACTGTTTTTAATTTAAAATCCGAAACCCGTAATTCGTAACATTGAAATTATTTTCCCATGGAGTAATCAATGACAAAAAAATATGATGTGGTGGTTGTCGGTGCAGGGCCTGCAGGAGCTATGGCTGCAAAGACCGCCGGTGA
>CAIYCZ010000509.1 GCA_903924805.1 uncultured delta proteobacterium
AAAACAAAAAGAGCCTCAATCAGCTCATATACTGACAGAAGCTCTTGTATTTGTTTTGATGTGACATGTTCTCCTCTATAAACAGTGACTAGTGACCGGTGTCCAGTGACTCGAAGGCAGTCGCTCGTGAACAGTGACTCGCAGAAAACAGACCACAGAAATCAGAAGACAGACAAAGCAATAATTATTCATTCTGCAAAAACACGTCCTTAATACAGATGCATAGGGTTCTATCGCTCATTTAATTTGCCTTAGCAAGAGCACTCTTCAATATCTTATTGATTATATGACCAACAGTTCTATGCTCGGCGTCTGCTTTGGCCTTTGCAAACTGATATATTTTTTCATCCACGGGTATCTGGTAGATATGTTTCCGAATATCAAATTCTATTTCAGCATCTTCCATCTCATCCCAATAATCAGCAGCCGAATGAGTATCCCAAAACTTCCCGGCTTCTTCAGGACTTGTAAAATATTTTGGAACATTTTTTTTACTTGGCATGTTTGTACCTTCTCTTTTCCTTATGATCCATTTCTCGGGCGCTAATTGGGAGAATACTGTTGTCTCTCTTCATAATAAAGAAAATTGCAAGATAACGCCCCGCCTGGGTTTGTCCTAAAGCCAAATACACATCTTCCCCTTTTACTTTGCCTTTTTCAATCTTTCTAACCTTCTTTTTTCCGTGCAAAATTTCTGCTATCTCTAATATCGTGACACGGTGTTTACGTTCAATTTTCTCAACAATCGCAGGTATCCAGACAATCCGTTGGACATTCACCTTATGAGCCCTTATTTCATTTTATTCACACAAAAAACCGCATGTCAATAGGTCGAAATCATCTCATTCATTCTGCAAAAACCCGTCCTCAATGCGGATAAACATGGTTTTGCCGCGCAGCATTGACAGCCGGTGCATGTCCCGCAGCGCCTTCTGCAGGTTTGATTCGCGTGCTTCATGGGTAAGCATAAAAATGGGCACAGCTCCGCCGCGCATGCGCCTGCCCCGCTGCACAACCGAGTGAATGCTTATCTGGTTGCGGCCAAGAATGCCCGCTATCTTTGCCAGCACGCCCGGCTTATCAACTGCGGCAAAGCGCAGATAGTACCTGGTCTGGATGTCTTTAATTCCTCTGACCCTTATTTCCTTCAGGCTGCCGGATCGTGCCCCATACGGCTGGACCCGGCGCGAGATCCCTTTCACCACGTTTCGTGAAAGCTCCATAATATCCGCCACTACCGCGCTTGCCGTGGGCATCATGCCGGCTCCCCTGCCATACAGCATGCAGGGGCCCAGCGCATCTCCCTGAAGGAAAATAGCATTGAATGTTCCATTGATCTGCGAGAGCAGGTGGCCTTCAGGAATGAGAGTTGGATGCACCCGGGCATCTACCTCTTCCTCATCCCCTCTGCAGATTGCAAGCAATTTTATTTTATAGCCGAGTTCTCTGGCAAACTCTATATCAATAGGAGTAATTCCCGAGATTCCCTCAGTATAGATTTTTTGCAGGCTCACCTGTTTTCCAAACGCTAAACTGATAAGAATAGCCAGCTTATGC
>CAIYCZ010000510.1 GCA_903924805.1 uncultured delta proteobacterium
ATATATAAATTTATAAATAATTTAATCACCTATGCCCCTTGTAAGCGTTATAATCCCTGCATTTAATAGATCTGCATTCTTGAAAGAAGCCATAGAATCCGTGCTCAAGCAGACCTGTCAACAATTTGAACTCATTGTTATTGATGACGGGTCAACAGATAATACCTCTGAGATACTATCGCATTTTGACGGGGAAATTATTCCACTACACACAAGCCATAAGGGCCCCAGTGCCGCACGAAACAGCGGAATACGTGCTGCCCGGGGGGATTATATTGCTTTTCTTGACTCTGATGATCTCTGGCTTCCTGAAAAATTGAAGGCCCAGATTGATTTTTTCAGCAATCACCCTGAAGCACGTATATGTCAGACTGAAGAAATCTGGGTGAGAAATGGGATCAGAGTCAACCCGAAAAAAAAGCATAAAAAATATTCCGGGTGGATATTTGAAAAGTGTCTGCCACTCTGTATGGTGAGCCCCTCAGCAGTAATGATACACAAAAGCGTCTTTGAAAAAGTCGGGCTTTTTGATGAAGTCCTGGTGGCGTGTGAAGATTATGATTTATGGCTCCGCATATCACCCCGGTATCCAATCTATCTAATCGATGAACCCCATATAATAAAAAGAGGGGGACACCCTGACCAACAGTCAAAAAAAGTGCCGGCACTGGATACGTTCAGAATAAGGGCATTGTGTAATATCCTTGAAAGCGGAATATTAAATTCTTACCAATACGAACAGGCGCTGAATGAGCTTAAGAAAAAATGTTTTATTTATGCAAACGGGTGTCTGAAAAGGGGTAAAAAAGAAGAAGGGGAAATGATCCTTAAGGTACCCATTACGTATGTGCAGCGTGCCCTATGAACATTGCGCAATTTCTTGACATGACGGCATCCAGGTATCCATATAAAACAGCCGTCATCTGCAGTGGCAGAAAAATCACCTACCGGGATTTAAAATACCGTATCGATCATCTTGCAGCGGCTCTTCAACATAAGGGAATCAAAAAGGGTACGGCAGTAGCCATCCTCTCCTTTAACAGCATCGAGTTTGTGGAGATTATTTTTGCTCTGATGAAAATTGGTGCCATTGGCGTACCGCTAAACCATCGGTTGACAAAACACGACATCAGGACATTGCTAAAGCACTGCGAAGCAAAAGCCCTCTTTTGTGAAGCAGCGTTACAGGAACTTATCCCCTCGGACCGGGAGAGCCTTTTGCACATCTTCATGATCGGCGCTGATCAGCCATCAGCAGCCGTACCCTATGATGAGCTCTTTTCAGGCATGCTCTATTCACCCGCATGTCCTCCTGTTGCCGAGAATGATCCATCATGTATCATCTATACTGCCGGCACCACCGGAAAGCCCCGCGGGGTACTTTTGACTCATGGAAACCAGATCTGGAATACCCTGAATTATTCTGCAGCGCTGTCAATGAGTTTTCGGGATATAGAACTTGCTGCAACTCCTCTTTTTCATTCCTCAACCCTGGGAAGAGTCTTCACCTATGTTTTTAATGGTGCAACGTTTATCCTGTGCAGAAAATTTAATCCTCAGGAGTGCCTTGATATTATTCAGCAGGAAAAGGTCACCGCTATTACCCAGGCACCCACCATGTATCAGATGATGCTCACCGTATGCAGCAATGGAACCTGGGATACCCGATCAGTAAAGCGGGTGGTGAGCGGTGCTTCGCCCATGACGGTAAAAACAAAAAAAAGGCTGAAGGAGCTTTTCTCTGAGGCGGGTTTTTTTGACCTCTACGGACTCACTGAGGCCGGCCCCGGGGTTTCTGTTCTTACCCCCGAGGACTTTTATACCAGGATAGAAAGCGTTGGGAGGCCCATGCTCAGTGTAGAAGTGAAGATAGCTGATGAAGACAATCACGAGCTATCATCTGGCCATGTTGGAGAAATCCTGTGCCGTGGTCCCAATGTCATGCAGGAATATTACCAAGACCTGGATGCAACCGGTTCCGCGGTTCAGAACGGGTGGCTTCATACCGGAGATGCGGGATGGGTTGATGATGACGGTTTCATCTATATTGTGGGGCGGAAGAAAGATATTATTATCAGCGGCGGCACAAATATATACCCTGGAGAAGTGGAAGAGGTGCTCACTCACCATCCGGCAGTTGAAGATGCAGCCGTCATTGGAGTAGATGATGAACTGTGGGGGGAGAAAGTAGTGGCCGTTGTCGTGTTACAAAAATATATGGTATGTACTGAACAGCAGATTGTTGGCTTTTGCAGGGAGCACCTTGCCGGCTTTAAGTGCCCGCATTCGGTTATATTCTCAGAACAGCTTCCGAGAAACGCTGCACAGAAAGTAATGAAAGAAGAGCTTAAAAGATTAGTTCCTGTAGAACAATTAGATTAACGACCTGTTAATCACCTATGCCATAATGCTATTGCTCAAATGCTCCTCTCTGTTTTTGCCTTTTTGATCTTCTCAAAAAATCTTTTTCTACAAGAACTAATTAGTTTAGCCATAGTTGCCTTATTAAATCCCCTCCTCACTACGTTACTGAGAGTGATAGAGTATTCTCCTCTTTTGTGGAGAGAAGTTCCATAAGATTATTATATATTAATTATGCGCAGATGATTTAGCGGTAACGTTTTTGAGAACCAGAGTATCCTCTGTGCACTGGTGGAAAAAACATATCCCAAACAGTGGAGGCACGTCAATATATTCTCTGAAAACCGTGGGGAAACAGCTCCTGAAAAAAAATTCAGAACAGTTGCAAAAAATTCTTGACAAAATATTAAACTTAGTACATTTTATTTTTGAATAGTTACAATTTGAATATTTCCAGAGGGGCTTTGCGGAGGGATGTATGGAAGAAGAATTAAATAAGTACATGCGCATTCTGCGCAACTTTGGGCGCATCTATACACAAAAGATCGCCAGCGGCAGCGGCAACATAAAATCTGACCTCAGGGTGTCTCAGATAAAAGCGCTGTTTGCCTTCAAGGATGCACACTGTCTTTCGATGAAAGAGCTTGCCGAAAATGTCGGGGTTAAGCTGTCCAACATGACCATGATGATTGACACCCTCATAAAGGATGGCATAGCCGAGCGAGACCGGGATGACTCAGACCGCAGAAAAGTTATGGTGCGCCTGACTCCCCAGGGTGCAAAGATTCGCGCTCAGTTTTTAGCGCACCGGCGCAAGGTTGCAAAATCTATTTTTTCTCATTTAACCGAAGAGGATAAGCAAAAACTATTAAACTCTTTTGAGACAGTCTGTAACATCCTGGGAAAAATCTCTTAAAACTATAGAGGAATAGAAACCATGAGCACGTGGGAGCACAACAAGGTAGGCTGCATACTGCTGGAAAAAAACCAGGCACAGCCCTTTAAAAAGGGGGATAAGCGTACCCAGAAGCCAGCCTGGGACACAGATAAATGCACGAAATGCGCGCTCTGTTACCTGTACTGCCCGGATGCAGCAATCCGGGAAAAAGCGGATGGTCTTTTTGAAGCTGACCCGGATTACTGTAAGGGTTGCGGGATATGTGCCCGTGAGTGCTGGTTTGGAGCCATCTCTATGGTGGAGGAACGCTGATGGACCGATATGCCGTATTTGTACCCAAACTGTTACCGAGACAGGAGTGTTTTCTGCCTGACGCTCCCGTAAGCTGCAAGGGGTGCGGTGAATCCATGGCAGTCCGCCAGGTGTATAAGGCTCTTGCTGCTGATGTGATACAAAAGGGGACGTGGAAGATACCCTGGAAACAGCCGCTCCCGGAGCTTAAGGGCTCCGAAAAGGGCGAGATGTTTTCACCGTCCCTGTTACGCATACCAAAAGCGGGGAAACAGGTGCTGTCAATCTGCTTTGATAATGAAGCCCTCATGGTAAAAGGAGCCCTGGGTAAAGCATTCTGGAAAAAACATATGCCTGCTGTTGCAGTCGCTGACGGGGTTTATTATGTTGCAACCGCCTGCCCCGGTTACCCTTTTGATCTCATGGAAAAAGTTAGAAAGGCATACCATGCTCCCGGAGATGCCTTCCTGCATATCCTCTGCCCGTGTCCTGTTGGGTGGGATTTTGATGCAAGCCTTTCAGTAAAAATCGGCAAACTTGCTGTGGATTCGACCCTGTTCCCCCTCTATGAAGTTATAAATGGTAAATACTTTCTTACCATTGAGACTCCGCAACCACGGCCGGTAAAAGACTATATCCGCTATCAGGGACGCTGTAAGGATTTAACTGAGGCTGCTGTTGATGAGATTCAAAAGATGGTAAAGCTTGACTATCAAAAGCTATTATCCACCGTGTGATAGGGAGAAAAAGGAAATGGACGATTTTGATACAAAAGCAATAGACAGTGCCATTGAAAAATATAAAGGCAAAAAGGATGCGCTGCTG
>CAIYCZ010000511.1 GCA_903924805.1 uncultured delta proteobacterium
AGCGGCTCTTTTTTAACGGCAGGTGAAAAGGTGTTTAATGAGGAAGATGTCTATAAATAGGGGAGAAAAAATACTAAGCTCTCTTTACCGTGTAATACGCGAGCGATTTGAACACCCCTCATCCGATTCATACGTTTCCTCGCTCCTGCAGCAGGGCAAAGCAGCAATCCACGAAAAACTGCTGGAGGAGTCACAGGAGGTTATAGGAGCTTCACAGGAGGCTTCGCGGGAGCAGATTATCCATGAGGTTGCTGATTTGTGGTTCCACACACTGGTGCTTCTTGGCTGCTGGAATATCACTCCTGATGACATATATAAAGAGCTCTCCGGCAGATGGGGACATTCCGGGCTTATAGAAAAGAGGGAGCGCAGGCAGCAATGAACACCAGCGGCAGCACCATTCCGCGTATCGGCATTACCATGGGTGACCCAACCGGAATCGGTCCTGAAATCGTTGTCAAAGCGCTGTCACGCCATGATGTATATGATAGGTGCCAGCCGGTTGTGTTTGGTGATGCTGCCATCCTGCAAAGAGAAATACAGACACTGCATTCCTCCCTTAAAATCAACTGTATTCAAGAGATACAGAACGCAGACTTTTCCTCCGGGACCCTGAACCTCTTCGCTCTTTCCTGTCTCAACCCTGAATGTGTTGACTATGGACACCCGGATCAGGAAACCGGAAAAGCCATGGGGCTGTATATCACCCGTGCTGTTTCCATGGCACTGCAGCATGAAATTGATGCCATAGTTACCGCGCCCATCAATAAAAAATCTCTCCAGAAAGCAGGCTACCCGTATCCGGGCCACACTGAAATGCTTGCCCATCTCACCCGTACCGATGATGTGGTGATGATGCTTGCCGGAGAAAAACTCAGGGTCTCCCTTGTTACCATCCATTGTGCTCTTGCCCGGGTACCAGAACTGCTCACCGTTGATAACATTCTTAAAACAATCCTTATTACCGATGCCAGCCTGAAAAACTATTTCTCGATTGCTGCTCCCCGGATTGCCGTAGCTGCTCTCAATCCCCATGCCGGCGAAGAAGGAATCTTCGGGCTCGAAGAGAGGGGAGTTATTGTCCCGGCCATACACCAGGCACAGCTTAAGGGAGTACATGTCTCCGGCCCCTTTCCCTCTGACACCCTTTTTTACCATGCCGCGCGCGGGAAATTTGATGCAGTAGTATGTATGTACCACGACCAGGGTCTCATCCCCTTAAAGCTTCTCCACTTTGCTGATGCTGTCAACATCACCTTGGGCCTCCCCATCATCCGAACCTCGGTTGATCACGGTACTGCGTATGACATTGCCGGCAGAGGTATTGCCGATCCGACAAGCCTCGTCAATGCCATCACCGTTGCCGCGCAGATGGCAAAAGCACGACAATGAAAATATATTATACTAGGACGCGGATTTCCGCTGATGACCGCTGATGTAATTTTTTATTTTTATTATCCCTTTAATCTGCGTTAATCAGCGTCCCAATTATTTTTAGAGAACAGGTAACCATGCTCCCGGACAGCACAATAGTCATCAAGGGCGCTAAAGTCCACAACCTGAAAAACATCTCTGTTGAGATACCCAAAAACAGGCTGGTGGTCATCACCGGCCTGAGCGGATCAGGGAAATCATCCCTGGCCTTTGATACCCTCTATGCTGAAGGGCAGCGGCGCTATGTGGAATCCCTGTCTGCTTACGCGCGCCAGTTTTTAGAGCAGATGCAGAAGCCCGACGTCGAGTCAATCGAAGGGCTCTCGCCGGCCATATCGGTAGAGCAGAAGACCGGCAGCAAAAATCCCCGTTCTACCGTTGGCACCATCACCGAGATATATGATTACCTGCGGGTGCTTTTTGCCCGGGTAGGAAAGCCCTACTGTTACCGGTGCGGAAAAGAAATTGCATCCCAGACCATCCAGGAGATGGTTGACCGGATCATGCATTTTTCCTCCGGCACCAAGCTCATTATATTTTCCCCCCTTGTCCGGGGGCGCAAGGGAGAGTTCAAAAAAGAGCTTGAGCATCTGCAAAAAGAGGGGTTTGTGCGGGTACGGGTTGATGGAAACACCTATGAACTGCCTGTTCCTGTCCGCCTTGATAAAAATGTGCAGCACTCTATTGATGTGGCCATTGACCGGCTTATTATCAAGCCCGGGATTGAACGGCGGCTTGCTGACTCGCTGCAGACAGCCGCCCAGCTCAGCCAGGGGATTGTGCGCATTGCACCGGTAGAGGGAGAGGAGTTCTTTTTAAATGAGCGGAGTGCCTGTGTGGAATGCGGTGTG
This sequence comes from uncultured delta proteobacterium, assembly GCA_903924805.1. Lineage (GTDB taxonomy): Bacteria > Desulfobacterota > WTBG01 > CAIYCZ01 > CAIYCZ01 > CAIYCZ01. The sequence continues at coordinate 2,286 of CAIYCZ010000511.1, forward strand.
AGCTATCCGGAAATCACCCCCCGGACGTTTTCCTTTAACAACCCCTATGGTGCCTGTCCTGCGTGCATGGGGCTGGGGACAAAAATGGTATTTGATCCTGACCTCATCGTTCCAAACCCCAGCCTCTCCTTGAAGGGCGGGGCAGTGCTTCCCTGGGCAAAGCGCGATTCCTCCTTTTTCAGACAGATGCTTGATGCCATTTCCAGACACTATGGATTTAACATCAACACCCTCTTCAAAGACCTTGCCCCATCGGTTCAGGAGGCTATTCTTTTTGGTTCAAAGGGTGAAAAGATTCAGTTTATATACCAGGACGGGGAGCGGAATTTCCAGTTTAAAAAATCCTTTGAAGGGGTCATCGGCAACCTGGAGCGTCGCTATCGCGAAACAAACTCTGACCTGATCCGCGAAGAGATTGAAACCTACATGAACCAGCTCCCCTGCCCCGAGTGTCAGGGGAAACGCCTGCGCCGTGAAAGCCTGCACGTACGGATTAATGGAACATCGATCCATGACTTTAGCGCCATGACCATAGAGGAGTCGCTCCAGTTCATTTCCCAGGTAAAACTCTCTGCCAGAGACCGGGAAATTGCAGCCCCGCTTTTAAAAGAAATCTGCGAGCGCCTCACGTTTTTATCCCACGTGGGAGTTGAGTATCTCACCCTTGAGCGCAGTGCTGCTACGCTTTCCGGAGGAGAAGCCCAGCGGATACGCCTGGCTACCCAGATTGGCTCCGGTCTGTCCGGGGTTCTCTACGTACTTGATGAGCCAAGCATCGGCCTCCATGCCCGGGACACATCCCGCCTCATCAGTACGCTCAAGCGGCTGCGCGACCTGGGCAATACCGTCATCATTGTTGAGCACGATGAAATTACCATCCGTGAGTCTGACTATGTCGTGGATATGGGCCCGGGTGCGGGAACAGCGGGCGGTGAGGTTGTTGCCACCGGCACACCGCAGGATATTATTAAAAACAAAAAATCGCTCACCGGCCAGTACTTATCCGGGAGCACGTCAATTCCGGTGCCAGCACAGCGCAGAAGGCCGGGGGCAAAGGCCCTGACTATAAGAGGGGCTGCAGAAAATAATTTAAAAAATATCGATGTGACATTTCCCCTGGGCCTTTTTATGTGCGTGACTGGCGTCTCCGGTTCAGGGAAGAGCACGCTGGTTATTGATACACTCTACCAGGGGCTCTCACAGCGCATCTACCGGAGCAAAGGACACGCCGGCAAGCATAAGGGGATTTTCGGCACAGAGTTTATCGACAAAGTGATACATGTAGATCAATCTCCGATAGGCAGGACTCCGCGCTCAAACCCGTCCACCTATACCGGTGTATTTACCGACATCCGTGACCTGTTTGCCATGCTTCCGGAATCCAAAGTGAGGGGCTATAAACCGGGCCGCTACAGCTTCAATGTCAAGGGCGGACGCTGCGAAGCCTGCCAGGGCGATGGACTGGTCAGGATTGAAATGCATTTTCTCCCTGACATGTATGTTACCTGCGATGTGTGCCAGGGAAGACGCTACAACCGCGAAACCCTTGAAGTGCACTACCGCGGCAAAAGTATTGCAGATGTGCTTGATATGACCGTACAGCAGGCTCTTGAATTTTTTGAGAATATACCCGGCGCCCGCAGTAAGCTCCAGACGCTGCAAGATGTTGGCCTTGACTATATAACCCTCGGCCAGCAGGCCACCACCCTGTCAGGTGGTGAAGCACAGCGGGTAAAGCTCTCCCGGGAACTGAGCAAGCGGGGAACCGGAAAAACGCTCTACATCCTTGATGAGCCAACCACCGGCCTGCATTTTGCCGACATTCATACGCTGCTTGAGGTGCTCAACAGCCTGGTTGACCGGGGAAACACGGTTGTTGTTATCGAGCATAATCTTGATGTGATAAAATCTGCCGACTATATTATTGACCTGGGCCCTGAAGGCGGCGACCGGGGCGGATATATTGTTGCCTGCGGGAC
>CAIYCZ010000512.1 GCA_903924805.1 uncultured delta proteobacterium
AAGCTGATCCGGGGTTTCCTCATAGGGGAAGGCTGCCTCAAATTCCCGATAGTAGTGATCCGGCGGAGGAAACGCGTGGCCCTGATAGACCTTCCGTGCTGAGTAGAGCTCAAGCAGGTCACGGGCCATCTTCTGGATGGCATCCTTGACCCGGTTTTTAGTTTTGCCCCAGGAAATCCCGCCGAGTTTGTCAATCCGCGGTATAATTTCTTCCGCGCCATCATATTTCTGAATTAAATTGATACGGTCAACCGGCAGGTACAGCTTATCCCTCCCCAGATACTCAAGCGCAAGGTAGTCGCCGCGGATATTCCCCACCTCCAGTGTCGCAAGCCCCCGGTATCTGCCGATCCCGTGGTCTCTATGGACAATAAGATTTCCTTCCTGCAAATCACTGAAACTGGCCAGTTCAATTCCGTCCTTGAACCGCGAGACTGCAGCACGCCGTCCCTTCTCGCCAAAAATTTCCTCCTCGGTAATGACCATAAGCTGTCCCGGCAAAAAACGAAATCCCCGGGACAGCTTACCGATACGTAATGTCAGCAGGCCTGGCTGCGCAGCGAGCAGGCCGCCGGCAGTCTGGACGCCCTGCAGGATGCGTGACTCAAAACCATAATCATGGAACACATCCCTGAGCCGTTCACACTGGCCGGCCGTATGACATATAAGAAAAATTCTGTTCCCCTCATCCAGCCACGCTTCCATTTTATCTGCAAGAGGCGCCAGCGCCCCCTGCGGGGAGTCAAAATGGATCATCTCCCTGCGGATATCTTCATTTGACTGTGTTGCAAAGACGACCTGTGCCTCCTGTGGCCGCTCTACCTCCAGCCGTTCAAAAAAAATGTGCTGCAGGGAACCCGTCAGTTCCTGCAGCTGAGGCTCATCAATAAACAGTTCTTCAACAGGGGAAACCATGCGCTTTTCATCAAGGGCAGCCAGATAGTGCGTGTCAACTTCGTCTCTGAAGGCGGTCTTCTCCTTCTCTGTGGAAGAGGCATCGGTCCATGCTGCACAGGCTCCTGCGGGGAGATAGTGGAACAGGGTCTCAAGTCCGGGATAGATAAGGGAAAGGCTGTACTCAATACCTGCCGGGAAGAATCCGCTTTCGATATTTTCGCAAAACGCTTTCCCCCTGGTTTCGCCAAGCATTTTTTTCAGTGAAGGATGCTGAACCTTTTTTCTGAATTCCTCAAGGCTGCCGGCAGTAAGGATCGCCTCCTTCACCGGTATAATCAGCGCTTCACTTTTTTCCCCGCATGAGCGCTGGGTTACCTGATCAAACAGTCGGATGGATTCTACGGTGTCACCGAAGAAACTTATGCGCAGGGGTTTTGGGTAGCCGGGCGGGAAAATATCCATAACATCGCCGCGGATGCTTACATCGCCGCGGTCCTCCACCAGGCTGACACGGGTATAGCCGCATGCTATGAGGCTTTGGCACAGGCCCTCGCGGTCCACATCATCATTGATGCACACCCTGCGGGATGCCCGCAGCAAAATATTGCGCGGCACGACTTTTTGCAGGAGCGCCTGAATGCAGGTTATAATAACTGACGGCTGTAGCGCAGTACACATCTGGTGCAGTGCCCAGGTGCGCTGGCCGCTCACCGCGGGATGTGTTGAAAGATGCTCATAGGGATGTGTCTCAAGGGGCGGGAAAAAAATACTATCCGGTGTGGCGTATTGTTCGGCACCATCCGCTGTGCCCCGGTAAAATGCCAGCTCATTATAGAATTCAAGCGCCTCCTGGTGAGACGCGGCTATGACGAGAACAGTCCTTTTCAGCTTCTCAAAAAGAAGCGACAGTAAAAAGGCGGACGCCGACCCCCTGACACCTGAGGCAAAGATGTTCCGGGTATTAGTATCTATAAGCTCCAGCAGCCGCCGCAGAGAATGATTTTCATAAAAAACTCCCGGAATGTTATCGAGCCTGGTGCGTGACGACGGTGAGGACATATTTCTGACTGGCAGTTATGAAGGGTTGGGGGGCGACAGGGCTGGCGGTTTAAATAGTTCTACCCCCGGCGGTGGTGTAAACGTAAAGATGGCATCATCAAGTCCCCTATCTACTTTGATCCTGGAGAATTTCAAAGTCGTGTTATTGCCCAGTTCATCCTCCAGGGATGATTGATAAATGTAATAGGTTGTGCCATCAACCCAGAGGGTGAGGCTTCTAAGATTTGGTTGTG
>CAIYCZ010000513.1 GCA_903924805.1 uncultured delta proteobacterium
ATGCAAGCCCTGAAGAAATCATAACGCCAAGCAAACTCAACCAAACAGGGACAATCATACCGTTTATGGTAACTTCCCAGACAAAAAGTAACCGGAGAAGATGCATAAAAGCAATAAGCGAGAACACGATAATAGCAATGGTTGTAAATGGTTTCATGATTCGTTCCCTCCTTTTTCATAAAGCAGTAAATACTACCTATTTATTCCCAGTTGTACTGCACAGTTTTAAAAAGTATATCACAGGTGCGACTTTCAGGAAGAAGAACTAAACCGCTGCGCGGTGGTAAGGAGTGGTCAGCGTTCTGTGGACAAGATAAAGCTTTTATAGTGCTGTAGAAGTTAGTCCGTTATTATCCCCCTTGCCGATCAGTCGAAGTCCTTTTACAATCTCCTTTGTTTCCCCGTCGACATTCGTTGGCGCATATTAATTCAAAGGAGATTGTGAGATGAGCACATTGAGAGAGCAGATGTTGGCAGAGCTTCAGTTGAGAGGACTTACCCCGAAGACCCAAAAAATCTATCTGAGAGAAGTTAGTAATTATGCCAAACACTTCAACAAGTCGCCGGAGCAGCTTGGAGAGAAGGAACTCAAGGAGTATCTACTGTATCTTTTGAATAAGCGGAAGTTGTCCAGGGGGACATACCGGTTTTATTACCAAGGCCTGAAGTTTCTGTACAAGCACACATTGAAACGGGAAGAGGTGGTCGAGAAAATCCGTTGTCCCCGAGGGAAAAAGAAGCTTCCGGTGGTTTTGGACCTGGCCGAAGTCAAGACTTTGCTTTCCGTCATGGAGAAGCTCAAACACCGGGCGATCCTGACGATTACCTATTCTGCAGGCCTCAGGATAAGCGAAACGGCGCACCTTAAGGTGAGCGATATCGACAGCAAGCGGATGATGGTGAGGGTGCAGCAGGGCAAAGGAGGCAAAGACCGTTACACCATCCTGTCGAAGACCGTACTTGAGTGCTTAAGGCAATACTGGAGACAATATCGCCCGAAAGACTGGTTGTTTGAAGGACAAAAGGAAGGCACCCATGTATGTCTAAGCTCGATTCGACAGATATTCGTTGAGGCCAAAGAACGCGCCGGCATAACAAAACCGGCCAGCCCACATACCCTTCGGCATAGCTTTGCCACCCATTTGATTGAGGCGGGGACCAGCCTGCACCATGTCCAGCTGCTTCTGGGCCACAGGTCTCCCACGACCACGACCGTTTATCTACATGTCAGCAAGATGAACCTCGCACAGGTCACCAGTCCCCTCGATAGTATACCCGAAGAGCTTTAACGCCTTAAGCGGTATCTTTGATGCGGACGTCTCAGGGCGTCGAGGTGGCGGATATCTTCCGTCAGTACGGCCCGGTTTATAGGGCATCTCATCCGATGCCCATCGGTCACCTTCGTGCTATGCACGCCGTCGAGGTGTGCAGGACCGCAGCCCTTGGCGGGCATGTGGATAAGTGCGACAGGTGCGGCCACCTGGAGATATCGTATAACTCCTGTAGAAACCGGCACTGCCCCAAATGCCAGACTTTGCAGAAAGAGAAGTGGATTGAGGCCAGATGCGAAGACCTTTTGCCCATTCAGTACTTCCATGTAGTATTTACCGTGCCCTCAGAGTTAAATCCTCTCGTCATCATGAATCAGAGGGTCATGTACAATATACTCTTTCGCTCAGCCTCCGAGACGCTCGTGGAGCTCTCCGCTAATCCAAGGCATCTCGGTGCACAAATAGGGTTCTTCGGCATTCTCCATACATGGGGACAAAACCTTATGGATCATCCCCACATCCACTGTGTTGTTACCGGGGGAGGACTGTCAGCTGACGAGACCCACTGGGTCTCATCCAGAAAAAAGTTCTTCCTTCCCGTCAGAGTCATGTCGGCGTTGTTCAGGGGCAAGTTCCTGGACCATCTCAAACGCAGCTTTGAAGCGGGTGATCTTATCTTTCCGGGTGGCATCCGTCAGCTGAAAGATCCCCAAACCTTTGAAGGCTTCAGAGGACAGTTCTACCATAAGAAGTGGGTTGTCTACTGTAAGCCACCCTTCGACGGCGCTGAGGGTGTTCTTCAGTACTTAGGCAGATATACCCACAGGATTGCTCTCAGCAATAACCGTATAGTCAAGGGCCAGGATGGCAAGGTCTCCTTCCAATGGCGGGACTACGCCGATGGTGATAAACAAAAGACCATGACGCTTAAGGCCGATGAGTTCATCAGAAGGTTCCTCCTTCATGTACTGCCTCGTCGCTATGTACGCATCAGACACTTCGGATTGCTGGCAAACAGAAGCCGTAAAAAGAATCTCTCTTTATGCCGTGGGCTTCTCGGTAATTGCAAAACCGTAACAAAAGAAAAGGACAATCCGGAGACCTGGCAGGAGCAGTTGCTCAGGATATGTGAGATCGATGTCACCACCTGTCCCGTCTGCAAACAAGGCAAGATGTTCACCGTGGAATCACTTCTGCCGTCACGATGCAACAGCCCTCCGGAGCAATCCCGATAAACAGCGTTGATAACACAAAAATCATATCTCTACCAGTCTGCGAAAACAGCATTCCGTTTCGCCTTACTCTCCTTTTGTTTGAAATCACCTCTTTGTATGCTACTCGGCCTCAATGGTCGCAGTCTCAACCTATATTTTCATCTAATGATAATCTCATGCAGGTCACAAGAGGGCGGATTCCACTCAAATCATATCCCATCCGATAGAAAAGTTCCGAGAGAGTTTAATCGAATCGCCATATCTGGCGCAGCGGCTTAGTCCTTCACACGTCATTCCGCAACTTCGCAGCGGAATGACGCTTATTCGGACTATTCCTTCTGGGAAACCCGTCCAGGCGCGTTGAGTACAGGAAGTTACTGAGAGGGCGACTTCATCTACAATGTCTGATGTAGGATGCAAAAAATGGGAGCATCGCCCCCCATCACTGCAACCCACTAAGATTCGGAAACAGCGATCG
>CAIYCZ010000514.1 GCA_903924805.1 uncultured delta proteobacterium
AGGGGTATAGTGTTTTCGGGGAGATTGTTTTAACTTGAATCCTTGACCCCTTGTACCCTTGAAACCTTTATTTTAGCCCCACTGCTTCCGGTTATCAATAACCCTGACTGCTTTTCCCTCAGTCTTTGGCAGGGTGTCGGGCTCAACCAACTCGACCCGGGGGGTCACCAGCAGCTCTGACCGCAGTTCATCTGCCATCATTTTTCTCAGTTTTTCAAGACCCTTCATGTCCCCCCTGAACATCTCGGCAGATACCTCTACCCGTACCGTCATAAAGTCGTTGTCATCCACCGTGTCAAGCAGTATCAGAAAGTTGGTGCCCACCTCCGGGATTGCCATGAGGGTCTTCTCGATCTGTATCGGAAACATGTTGACCCCCTTGACAATCAGCATGTCATCGGTTCTGCCCTTGATCCGGCTTATACGGCGATGGGTCCTGCCACACGGGCACGGATCGGGATACCGGTACACAATATCCCGCGTCCGGTACCTGAGCAGCGGCATTCCCTCGCGCTTCAGGCTGGTGAATACCGCCTCGCCCTCCTGTCCGTCTTGCACCGGCTCGAGCGTCTTCGGGTCAACCACCTCCACAATATAGCTGTCTTCCCAGACATGCAGGCCTGACTGCTGCTGGCATTCAAAGGCAACCCCGGGGCCGTTCATTTCTGAAAGGCCGTATGAATTATAGGCCTTCACTCCGTAGGCTGCTTCAATCCGCAGCCGCGTCTCTTCGGTATGAGGCTCTGCTCCAATAAAGGCAATCTTCAGCTTCAGGTCCTTGCGCGGATCAACGCCGACCTCCCTGAACGTTTCAATAAGATGGAGGGCATAGCTTGGGATGATATGAATAACCGTGGTGTCAAACTCCTGCATGAGCATAATCTGCCGCCTACTGTTTCCGGCTCCTGACGGGATAACCATGGCGCCAAGCTTTTCCGCTCCGTAGTGAAACCCCAGGCCGCCGGTAAACAGGCCATAGCCCATCATGTTCTGAAAGATATCATGTTCCCGCACGCCGGCCATGTACATGCAGCGGGCAACAAGGCCGGCCCATTCGTTTATGTCCTGTGCGGTGTGAAAGATAACGGTTGCCCTGCCGGTAGTACCGGAGGAAGAGTGCATGCGCACAATCTTTTCCTTCGGCACAGCGAGGAAACCATATGGATAGTTCTCGCGCAGCGTATCCTTGGTAATGAAAGGGATGCGGCGTATATCATCCAGGCTCTTTATTTTTTCCGGGGAAATCCCTTCGCTCCTGAACATTTTTCCATAGCAGGGGGATTTTCCGGCCTGCTCCACCGACTTCCGCAGAAGCTGCAGCTGCAGGTTGTGCAGTGAATTCCTGTCCAGTGTTTCCGTATCCTTGTCCCAGAACATCGATGTAACCTTTCCTCTTAATAACTATTCTTCGCAGAGGGCGCTGAGATCGCTGAAAAAATATCCTGCCACAGAACGCATACAAAAAGGGTCCCTGGGTTCCAGGGTTCAAGTGGCTCCTTGCAGAAGTTTTTCACCAGAACCCTCGAATCCTAGAATCCTTGAACCCTTTAGTTCTGTGTAGTTCTGTGTAATTCAGTGGCTGAAAAGTTGAGTTTTATATTTACAGTTCCCTTTTATCAATCACCTTTGCTGAGCGCTGCAGGTTCTCCTCAAGGGTTTTGCGCTCGACCAGCTTAACCTCCACTTTGAGGCCGAGGCGGTGTATCAGGGCACTGCGGATTTGTTCGAGGAGGGTTTTCTGCTTTCTCATCTCGTCAAAGAAAATATTCTCTGAAACCGCCACGCTCACCTCTATGCAGTCCCGGTAATTCTCCCGCGTCACAATAATCTGATAGCGCGGCTCGCAGCCCTCAATTTCCATGAGTACTTTTTCAATCTGCTCCGGAACCACGTTTATCCCCTTGACGATAATGATGTCATCCACCCGGCTCATCAGCCGCTTCATTCTCACCAGCGTCCGGCCGCATGAGCACGGAGCACAGTCAAGGCTGGTGATGTCGCCAGTGCGGTAGCGGAGCAGCGGGAATGCCTCACGCGAGAGGGTGGTTAATACCAGCTCTCCGGGCTGTCCCAATGGCAGCTCCGTACCCGTTTGCGGGTCAATTATTTCCGGCAAAAAATGATCCTCAAAGACATGCAGGCCGTTTCTCGCCTGGCACTCTCCCGCAATTCCCGGCCCCATGAGCTCGCTGACGCCGTAATTGTCAAAAGCTTCGATAAAAAGCCGCTCCTCGATCTTTTTCCGGGTGTTTTCTGACCAAGGTTCACCGCCAAACAGCCCCTTTCTGAGATTCAGGGTTTTCGGGTCAATCCCGAGCTTGTGCAGCCAGTCTGCAACAATGAGGGCAAAGGATGGCGTTGATACCAGGACCGTGCTCCGGTAGTCCTGCATGATACGGATCTGCTTTTCCGTGTTTTCACTTGATGCAGGAATGACCGAGGCGCCGATGCGCTCGGCTCCGGCATGCAGCCCGAACGCGCCGGTAAAGAGGCCGTAGTGGAATGAAACCTGAATGACATCATCATGGGTCACGCTGCCGGCGCAGAGAAACCGGGCTACCAGGTTGCTCCAGTTTTTCAGGTCATTGCGGGTGTAGCCCACAACCGTCGGTGTGTCAATGGTCTCGGTGGTGGTGTGGATGCGGACAACCTCGCGCAGCGGGACAGCAAACAGCCCGTACGGGTAGTTGCGGTGAAGGTCCTGCCGGGTGGTGAACGGAAGATTCTTAAACTCCGCAAGGGTCGAGATATCCTCGGGCACAATTTTTTTATCATCAAAAATTTTCCGGTAAAACGACACATTCTTGTAGGCCCGGTTGAGGCTCGACTGCAGCCGTTCAAGCTGGAGTTGCTGAAGTTCTTCCCTGGGACAACATTCAAATTTTTCTTCCCATATGGCCATTGTTCTCTCCTATTCCCAGATCGGTTTTTTCTCCTTGCCCAGATATGCTCTCTGCACCTCTTTGTTTTCAAGCAGATCTGCGGCGTCTCCTTCAAACATGATTTTCCCGGTCTCCATGACATAGCCCCGGTCGGATAATTTAAGGGCAGCCCGGGCATTCTGTTCAACTAAAAAGATGGTCATTCGTGTGGCATCGCGAAGCTTCGCGATTGTTTTAAATATTTCAGCAACGATAAGCGGCGCAAGCCCCATGGAAGGCTCATCCAGGAGCAGTATTGTCGGACGGCTCATCAGTGCCCGGCCTATGGCAAGCATCTGCTGCTCTCCGCCGGACAGCGTTCCGGCAAGCTGCTGCTGCCGCTCCCGCAGTATGGGAAACAGGGAAAACAGTTCCTCAATATCTCTCTGGATTTTTTTGTTCCCGTCCCTGCGGTATCTGACGTATGCGCCGAGCTTCAGATTATCGATGACCGAGAGCGGGTTAAATATCTGCCGTCCTTCAGGGACCTGGGAAATGCCCATCTTCACGATGCGGTCTGCGCTTTTGCGCGAGACGTCTCTGCCATTATACATAATTTGTCCGGCCCGTGCATTAATAATTCCGGAGATGGTGTTGAGCAGCGTGGTTTTGCCGGCGCCATTTGCGCCGATAAGGGTTACTATTTCACCCTCCTGAATATGCAGGGTAATGTTTTTCAGAACATGAATTTCGCCGTAGAAGGTATTGATATTGAGCAGCCTGAGCATGGGTGTTCCCTTCTATTCCTCGGTGCCGAGATATACATCAATAACCTGCTGGTTAGCCTGAATCTCTGCCGGCTTCCCCTCGGCTATCCTCTTTCCGTAGTTGAGCACAATGATCTCATCTGAAATGTCCATGATAAGCTCCATATCGTGCTCCACGATGACGACCGTAATGCCCATCTCTTTTATGCTGCGGATAAGCGTCCCCAGCTGCCGCGTTTCCTGCGTGTTGAGGCCTGCGGCAGGCTCGTCAAGGAGCAGTATTGCCGGCTCTGTGGCCAGAGCCCGGGCTATCTCAAGCAGCCGCTGGTTGCCGATGGGAATGCTGGAAGCAGGCCTGCCGGCTATATCCTTAAGCCCGACCATCTCGAGATAGAACAGCGACTTGTGCTGCGTTACCGGTTCTTCACGCCGGGTCTGCGGAAGCCTCAGAGCAGCGCTCAGCATTCCGGAACGGGTTCTCAAGTGACGGCCA
>CAIYCZ010000515.1 GCA_903924805.1 uncultured delta proteobacterium
AGAAAGCAGTCATTCTGAAACTACTGAAAAAAAGCAAGCCGCTGTCCATCCCGAAGCAGAAGAGCCCCCTGATGACTTTTTTGACCTCGAGGCTGCACTGAGTGACGACCTGCATGCCGTTGTATCGCTCCAGGGAGTGGCAATAGATAAGCCTGATGCTGCCCGTGAGACCTCCGCACAGCAAAACCCGTATGATGAGATTTTCAAGGAAATCAAATCAAGCATAGAAGTAGCCCCTGACCAGAACAGCTCCGATTTTCATTATAATTTGGGAGCCGCATATCAGCAACTGGGTCAGTTTGAAGAAGCTATCGAAGAATTTAAAAAGGCTCTTGACACGTATGAAAAGAAAGCTGTCTGCTATCTGCAACTGGCAAAATGCGCCCGTTCCATAAACAGGCTGGATACAGCTGAAAAATATATCAAAAAGGGCCTGGCGCAGGGTTCTCTCACTGCAGAAGATAGGGCAACCCTTCACGATGAGCTTGAACTAATCAATAAAGCAAAGGGTGCCAAGGGAAAGTTTTTAGCGTCTTTAAAAACTCTCTTCCGGCGCTAACAGGTCTTCATGGGAACATGTAAGGAATGATCTCTTGCATGGCAGTTTAAAAACTTTAGCGAGTGGGTACAAAAAAATGGCTGTATTTAATAGCGCAAAAAGGGAAATTAATATTAAGATTGTCTATTATGGTCCTGCACAGTGCGGTAAAACGACTAATGTACAGAATATCCATAAAAAGCTTACTCCTCATCAGCGCGGGGAACTGATATCATTAGCAACCAAGGACGACAGAACGCTCTTCTTTGATTTTCTTCCCATTGAACTGGGCAATGTAAAGGGATTTAAAACCCGCTTCCATATTTATACAGTGCCGGGACAGGTTTACTACGCACTGACCAGAAGAGCTGTGCTGACAAATGTTGACGGGGTTGTTTTTGTGGCTGATTCACAAACGGGCAAGATGGATGAAAACATAGAGAGCATTAACGATCTGCGCGAAAATTTAAAATATTACCAAAAAGAACTGCCCTCCTTCCCTTTTGTTATACAATATAACAAAAGGGATTTATCTGATATTGTGTCCGTCGTAAAGCTCAATACTGTTTTAAACACGCTGCACGTCCCCTGTTTTGAAGCCAGTGCCATCAATGGGAGCGGTGTAATGGAGACGCTGACCGCTTGTTGCAGGCTGGTTTTAAAACAGTTAGATGCAGGGGCAGCAAGAAAAGAAGGGCCTATAGTAAGGATATTTGCAGAACCTTCTTCTCCGGATATGCATGAAACACCCACCGTATCCAGCGCCACTCCTTCCCCTGGCGAAGTTACCGTGGAGAAGACTCAACCGGGTATGGATATTCCCGAAAAAATAGCCTATACAGAACCGCCTGCGGTTGAGCAACCGGTAGCGTCACCTGATACTCAGCCGGAACCACACCAGCTCAAAAAAGACGAGCCCTCAATGACCATGCTGCATGATTCCCCCATGGTCGAAGAGAAACGGTCTGAAGCAGTTCCGCCGCCGGAGGTTTCCGCCCAGATCGAAACTGATGCTGATGCGCCATTGAAAATTATTGCCTGTGGACAGCCCCAAAAAGAGTCCCCATCCTCCATAAAAATTCCTCTCATACTTAAAATTGAAGGACTTAATAAGGACTGCCTGGTTAATCTCATTATAAAATTCGATAACGTTACCTTACGAGAACCCCATTAAAATATCATCACTGTTATGATCCGAGATGAAAAAATATTTACTTCCTCTCAGCCATCCGCCCGGCAGTAAGTCAGCCCTGTTTTTACTCCTCATCTCTTTCCTTCTTTTTGTTTCTGGTGATGTTGTGCATCCGGCATCTGAGGGAAAATATTGCCTGGCTGAGACAATTCTTAACAATCCGGAATCGCTTAAGCCTTTTTTAGAAAAAGCATATCAGCACTCACTTGACAGCGGGATTAACAATTTTTATCCCTTTTCCTGTGCACTTATTCAGGAAAGTTATAAAGCCATCAGAGAGAAGGACTATACAAAGGCAATCCTGTTAGGGGAATATGCGGAAAAGCTTTCCCCGGATCTGCCGGTAGCCTCCAGAGCCCTGGCACAATCACGGTGGGCGCAGAATCCCCTTCTTCTTCACCGCCTTGCGGAAGGCTATTTTGCAGCATTCTACAAGGAGTTGAGAGAACTTGAATCAGCCTCAAAAATCCTGTCAACCACCGTGCTGGCTGCTATTGGAGCTTTTTTCCTTTCCCTGCTTCTCTTCTGCATGCAGTCGCTGATACGATACGCGCCCCTGGCGTTTCACGATTTTAAACATCTGCTGCCCAAAACCATGCCGCAGGGAGCTGCCGCGGGGTGGATGGTCATTATTTTTGCACTCCCCCTGTTGTGCAATCTCAGTATAGTCTGGGCTGTTCTTTTCTGGTTGCTGCTTATGTTTCAGTATCAGAATAAAAAGGAACGGCTGCTTACCGTACTATTGTATATCCTGTTTATGTTTGTCCCGTGGGCTCTCTCTGCCACCGGCTCGATTCTCCTGGCACCACAATCTCCTGTCATTCAAGCGTTATGGAAAGCTAATTATGGTGCCTGGGGCACGCGAGAAACCGAATATCTGAAAGCCTACAGTGAATCACATCCTCGTGACGCAGAAATCCTTTTCACGCTGGGTCTCATCCATAAAAAGGAAAATGATTTCAAGGCGGCTGAACGGTATTATCAAAATTCCCTTGCCATTCAGCCCGAGGACAGTAGGGCTCATATAAACCTGGGAAATGTCTATTTTGCCATAAAAATGCCGGACAAGGCTATCGAAGAGTATACTAAGGCCATATCCCTTGCTCCATTTAGCGCTTCAGCGCACTTTAACCTCAGTCGCGCCTATTTGCGCAAATTCATGTTCTCAGAAAGTGAATCTGCGCTCATGAAGGCAATGGCGCTGGATGGTTCAAAAATAAGCTATTACCTTACCCTTCATTCTGAGAACCAGAATCGCTTGCTGATTGATGAGCAGCTTTCCCGGATGGGTATATGGCAAAAAGTATTTCATGATTCACCTGAGAGCAGCCTGCTGGCACAGCATGTATGGGATGCTGTCTGCAGGGGAATTCCCTTCCGTTATGGATGGGCTGTACCCATGTTGTTACTGTTACTGATTTTTATTTCAGCCAATAAAAATACGCTGCAAATTGCTGTACGCTGCGCCAGCTGCGGGAGATCGCTATGCAGGAGATGTCACCGCATACAAGGGCAGAGCAGCTTCTGTGCATCGTGCAGTAACGTCTTTGAAAAAAGCGAGGGATTAGATCCCCTGCTGAAGGAAAAGAAAATGCTGGATATAAAAAGGCACCTTAAGCGGCAGCATTGGCTCGCAACAGTGCTTAATTTCGGTTTTCCTGGTGCTCGTCTTATAGGGGATGGTTATCCGGTGATGGGCATGCTCTCCGGATTTGTGTTTTTCTTTTTCCTCCTCAAGCTGCTGCTGGGTTTTTGGTGCATCGAGGGACCGTGGGATTTTATAAGTCCTCCCTCATGGATTGCACGTATTGTTTCTATTTTACTGCTGATGCTTTTCTGGCTTGTGTTCATGCGTGTTTCATTCCGCCTCAAGGACGATACTGCGAACATAGCTGACCGGATATGCAGCATTGAAAAGGAATTATATTCACAGCGCCAATGAAGCTCTCCGCTATACTATACATGAGAAAGCATATATGACCGCGTTAGAAGGTACCATCAAAGAATTTGGCATTGCTGATATACTTCAGCTTATATGTCAGCAGCAGAAAACCGGTGTTATCACTGTCGAATATAAGGCAGGAAAAGCTGAGATATACCTCTCTGAAGGCACTATCGTTGCAGCTCATGATGCTACCAGCACTGCAATAAATTCCCTGGGGGACACGCTGATACGAGCCAAATTAATCACTCCGCAGGAGTTGCAAAAGGCTCTCAAAACCCAGCAGAATACGTTTGAATATATGGGCGAAATTCTTGTACAGCAGGGTACCGTTACCCGGCAGGATTTAGAAAAAGCCCTCCTGGTACAAATATACGAAACATTCTATGATATTTTACAGTGGAAAGAGGGCTCTTATAAATTCATTCCGAAATCAATAAAGATCAAGGCTCCCGTAGCGTATCCCCTCACTATTGAATCCCTTCTCCTTGACACCCTGCGCATGATAGATGAATGGACAGACATTAAACGTACTATTCCTTCTTTTGATATACTATTTCAGCAAGTACCCGGAATGCTCCCGGAAAATCTGAGAGAAGACGGGCTGTTTGTTTTTAATCTTGCTGACGGCAGCCGCACCACCCAGCACATAATTAATGAAAGTCTCCTGGGCAGATTTTCTACCTGCAAGATACTCGCCGCACTCCTGCAGGCGGGCTATATCTCCCCGGTCACAGCCAGGGCCGGCGCTTCACAAAAGTCATTTAAAAAAATATCCTACCAAATTTTTTCTGCCACTGCTTCGTATGTGGTTTTGTGCATCACGATTGTTATTATTTTTTTTCTTCCAACAACATTCCCGGAAAATATCCTGCCCATACTCAATCCAGCACATCTTAACCAGTCATCCCTCCGCGAATATCGACAGAATAGAACAGTTGCAAAAATTGAAAAAGCTCTTGAAGTGTATAGAATAAAACAGGGCAGTTACCCTGAAAATCTTGATAAACTCATGTATGCTGGTTTTTTGAAGGAAAGCGATTTGAAGCTGCAAGGTCCCGATCAAATTCTCTACATGACTGACAGTGACACATTTAGCTTGAAGATTGGACCGGCTGAAAAGTAGCCACTGTTTCAGATTCAATGCAATAGTAAAAGGACTTTCCCCATAGAAGTCAGGC
>CAIYCZ010000516.1 GCA_903924805.1 uncultured delta proteobacterium
AAAAGCAGAGCCCTTTTTCTTATTATGAATCAAACAAAATGCTCAAATCACCAATCCAGTATGTCAAAGGCGTCGGCCCCAAATTGTCAGAAGTCTTATTGCGCAGAAATATTACTACAATCGAAGATGCCCTCTACTTTCTGCCCAGAGCCTACCTTGACCGGAGAAAATTTAATAAAATTGCTGACCTCCGCAGAGACGAGGATGCAACGGTTATGGGCGTTATCATCTCCACCGGCAGAACATCTTCATTTAAAAGAAAAAATATATTTGAAATTGCAGTTGATGACGGCAGCCAGACACTTATTGCAAAATGGTTTAACTACAGTCCCCAGTACCAGACCGTTCTGAAAAATAAATTTAAAAACGGTCAAAAGGTTATTCTTTCAGGTCGTGTGGCTGATTTCCGCTTTCAGAAAGAGATCCACCATCCGGATATAGAGGTTATAGACGAAGATGAGGTGCTGGGCCCTGACTTTCAATCAATCATCCCTGTTTATCCCCTGAGCGAAGGCCTGCATCAGAAGACGGTCAGGAAGATTATGAGAAATGTCATAGAAAACTACGCTCAGCATGCCATAGACGCACTTCCTGATGACATCCGCAAAGAATACGCATTGGTTTCAATTCATGATGCCCTCACCAGGGTGCATTTCCCCGATAACAATGACAATTTAAATTCTCTCGAAAACAGTCAGTCCCGCTATCACCGGAGGCTTGTTTTTGAGGAGCTGTTTTTTCTTGAACTGGGGCTTGCAATGAAAAAAAAGGGTTTCGCGATACAGCCGGGAATAGCTCTGAGCATCCCTTGTGAAAAAGTCGCTCAGTTTATAGCTACCCTGCCCTTCACCCTTACCCATGCACAAAAGCGAACAGTAGAAGAGATGCTTGCTGACATGGCAAAGCCATTTCCCATGAACCGCCTGATACAGGGTGATGTCGGCAGCGGAAAAACTGTGGTCGCGCTGATAGCATCACTGGTCGCCATATGGAACGGATACCAGAGTGTTTTTATGGCCCCTACTGAAATCCTCGCAGAACAGCATTATGCCACGATTAATGCGCTCACCCGGCATGCCGGTATCTCCATCGTCAGACTGACCGGCAGCCAGCCAAAATCAGAACGTGAATCAATACTTGAGCGCATCAGAAGCGGCGCGGCACAGCTTATCATCGGCACCCATGCAGTCATACAGGAGTCGGTTGAATTTCACCGGCTGGGATTTGCGGTGATTGATGAGCAGCACAAATTTGGTGTCATGCAGCGTGCACAGCTTAAGAAAAAAGGAGTCAATCCGGATGTTCTGGTAATGACGGCAACCCCTATCCCCCGCACTCTTGGGCTCACTGTTTACGGCGATCTTGACCTGTCCATTATAGACGAGCTGCCGCCAGGCAGGACGCCGGTCATTACCAGGGTGTATCATGAAAAGAACCGGGAAGACGTGTACGCTATCGTGCGCCAGGAACTTAAAAAAAGCAATCAGACATTTATCGTGTATCCCCTCGTTGAGGAATCAGAAAAAATTGACCTCAAGGATGCCACCAATATGGCTCATCACCTGCAACAGGATATTTTCCCGGAATACCGGGTAGGCCTTATTCACGGGAAGATGCCAGCCCCTGAAAAAGAAAGAATCATGCAGGAGTTCCAGGCCGGTGGCATTCATATCCTGGTGGCAACAACGGTTATCGAAGTAGGCATTGATATCCCGAATGCATCCCTTATGATTATTGAGCACGCGGAACGCTTCGGGCTTTCCCAGCTTCATCAGCTCCGCGGCCGTGTCGGCAGGGGCACAGCGCAATCGCTGTGCATACTGCTTGCTCAGTACCGCAAATCAGACGATGCCAGGCGGCGCCTTGCAGTAATGGAACGTACCAATGATGGATTTAAGATTGCTGAGGAAGATTTTAATATCAGAGGTCCCGGAGAATTTCTGGGTACCCGTCAATCAGGTATCCCGGACTTCAGGGTGGCAAATATTATCCGTGATGTAAAGATTCTTCATGAGGCACGTCATGCAGCATTTGAGCTTGTGGCCCGTGATCCTGAATTAGCAACAGAGGAATATCAGCTCATGAAAAAAGTCCTGCTTGACCGCTGGAGAGGAAGGCTCGAGCTGGCAGGGATAGGGTAATAAGATCTTAGGATCTTAGCTGTCAGATTTTAAATCCTTTCTTATATTTGACGATGAGAATGCTTATGTGATATATAAAGATCAGGCAGCGGAACAGAATAGCCTTGACACGCTAAATTGTTTAATAGTAAAAACAAAACAGTATGCAATTACCCTCAGAAATTATAGCTTCCCTGAAACGTGAATACAGCCTGTACACAAATGCCTTGGCTTTTTATAAAAAAGCCTTAAAGGAGTTTGAGCAAAAATACCACCTCACCACCAGTGCCTTCCTGAAAAAGTTTGAGGCCGGTAAACTGGGCGATGAAGCCGACTACTTTGACTGGTACGCCTTTGCGCAGCTTTATGCCCAATGGCAAAAAGTGCGATCAGCCCTTCGTGCGACTGTCCAGTGATACGAAAATTTAGTGAAACCATCGAAAAAATCATTGCTTCATCCCCTATTATTGTATCAACTGATATTCAGAAATATTTTGGCCCTTCCTATAACAGCGTATATATCAAGGGGTCTATTCACTTCATCGATTCCTCGCTGCTTGAACTCTCACTATTTGTCAAAGAGGCTCACAAAGCCATATCTATAGACAAATATCGGTTTCATTATATGAATAATGCTGGGCGTATGTTTTTTCGCTATGACAATGCTCCTCACTACTCTGAACTATCCTCCTTCCCGAATCATAAGCATGTACAGCACCGCGCCATTGCATCATCCCCACCGGACTTGCAGGATATCCTCGATGAAATTAGCGCCATACTGCTTAAAACTTGAGTATCGCCGGTTGGGCCACCGCAAGGGAACCCCAACACATACAATACATCCCGTAAATGTTGGGTTTTACAACCTAACCTACAGGCTGTTTCTTATATTTGACGATGTGAATGCTTGTGTGATATATTTCCATAAGTTGCATTGGCTTCGCCCTTTGAATCAAACTCCAAACACGAGATAATTTTAACAAACAGAAGTATGTATGAAACTACATGTCAAAGTTGAAAAAGATGAATCCGGCTATTATGTGGCCGAAGTGCCGGCGCTTCCCGGTTGTCTTTCTCAAGGAAAGACCTATGTAGAAGCAATTGCCAATATCACCGAAGCCATTGAAGGACGGCTTGAGCTGGCAGGAATCGGGTAGCGATAGGGTAAGAAGTACAAATGACAAAATCCAAATGCCCAATGAATGCCAAAATCAAAATACCAAATACGAAGCCTGGAACTTTTTGTCCTTTGTCATTTGAAATTCATTTGAGCTTTGGATTTTCCCTTTTCACCTTTCACTTTTCACTTTTTCTTCTCGACCCCTCGAACCCTTGAATCCTGGAACCCTTGAATCCTCGAATCCTTGAACCCTTTTAAACTCTTAGCCTCTTAGTGGGTTTCACCCACCCTACGGACTTGGCTGGTGGAAATACGGCGAGGGCGGCAGTCATGAGAAATGGACAAACGGGGAACAGAAAATTCCGGTACCCCGGCACACGGAGATAAATGAATATACCGCTGCGGCCATTGTGAAAACAGCACAGGCCAATCCGGGTCTAAAGCGAAAGGAGCGCACATGAAAATAGAAGGCAAACTTATCCGGGCTGGCAAATGGTGGGCCGTGGAAATCCCCCTGCTACAGATTTATACTCAGGGGAAAAGCCGAAAAAATGCTTATTTTATGGCCAAGGATGCCATTGAATCCATAATTGATAATCCGGGTTTTACCGTTACTGTTACAGAAGGACCAGCAGACACTTTTATGGTAGGCTCCAGCAATGACACCCTCCTTATGGCCCTGGCGCTGAAACAGCAGCGAAGCAGCCATCATTTGAGTGTACGAGATGTTGCAAAAAATCTCGGCTCAAATTCTCCTACAGCCTACAGCAGGTATGAGCAGGGCAAAGTGAGACCGTCTCTGGACAAGTTTTCTCAACTGCTGAAAGCTATTGACCAGAGTCTTGAGCCGGTTTTGACAGTTATGTAGAAAATACGGCGGCAGTTGGGAAGGGTGAAGTCAGAGCCAGGAGGCAATAGGGTAAGAATTACAAATGTCAAAATCCAAATGACCAATGAATGCCAAAATCAAAATACCAAATACGACGCCTGGAACTTTTTGTCCTTTGTCATTTGAAATTCATTTGAGCTTTGGATTTTGAACTTTGAAATTTCTCTCTTCACCTTGCACTTTTCTCTTTTCCC
>CAIYCZ010000517.1 GCA_903924805.1 uncultured delta proteobacterium
ACGAGTATCCCTCCTTTTCTAAAGGAGGGTCTGGGTGGATTTTAAAAAAAAGATTAAGAGTGGAGAGGACACAGAGGGGAGGCAATAAAATAGGCCTCTTGATTCTTTTGTAAAATACCAATCAAAAGGCCTGTTATATTTTTCATTCAGAAGTGCATTTATAATCAGCCTGATTGGTCATCATGAATTTTGAAAAATCATAGCCCTTTGCTTTAAGCCGCTCACCGATAGCCCTGATGACCGGATCGGGAAGTGTGGGCGTGCGGCTTAAAACCCAGCCGATGCTTCTGCCCGGGTGTCCGATAACCGCGTACTCATAGTTCGGGCCAAGATCAATAATCCAGTAATCACCGGCAAACAGCCACCATCCAAAGACCGAAACAAAGCTCACCTTCAGTTTTGCATTGGTCTTCTTATCAACCACCCAGGCCTGACCTTTTGCCTGTTTCTTCTGTCCGTCTTTGCTGCAGCATTGGTTGAGCACGCTGACCGTGCCTTCTTTGTTAAGCGTGTAGGTTGCGGTTGTTCCACCGGCGCAATCACGCTGGAACCAGACCGGGATGCTGGCTACTTCATACCATGTGCCCAGGTAGCGGCTCAGGTCGACATGCTCCACCACCTGCAGCTCCCCGGCGCTGCCCGGTGCATCAGCGGCTCCGACCACATCCGCACTGAAACAGCATGCAAACATAAACATCAGAACGCTTACTGCCAGTATTGGATTAATCTGCTGCATAAAATAATCTCCCCAAATTACTTTCCAGCCCCGCCGGGGCTGGAGTGTTTTTTTGCTGCTCAGCATCCCGGCTCGCCAGGATGGCCGCAGCAGTTCTGGAACTTTCTTATTTTGATTACGGTATTCCTGAACAGCAGGCGCAGTTTTTCTGTCCAGGGCATAGCAATGGCAAAATTATCTACAAAATCTTTCGGGCTTGGCCTCAGCTTTTTATCGCGGTTATCACACATGATGTGAATATAAATCTGGAACTCATGAACTCAGGAAAAAATTATGTTTCATTCCTGATTTCCTGAGTTCCAGATTTTCGTCCTTACCTTCCCCTGGTAAAGGGAGATTTTAAAAATATTTACTTTTTTAACCGTACCGTGCAGGTCTCTCCGGGGATAACCTCTATATCTATTCCTATTTTTTTGGCAAAAGCTGTCCACATGGGGATACACCATTTGTGGTGAACATCTTCCCAGGTTATCGTAAAAGTGCCCAAAACGCTTACCCGCTCCAGCATTTCCTTGTACGGGCACTTGAGCAGCCGTTCCCCGTCCCTGACTTCAATCTTCTCAAACAGCTGGTAATTGCATGAGGTGGCCTCAAACATGCCGTGAAGCCCGAAGTCCGATCCCTTCTCCTTCACCCATTCGCTGATCATCTCAAGTATCGGGGACAGGATGTAGGCCTCATACTCAGCCTTTTCTTTCCAGAGATTGTGGTTAACAGCGAAATTGATCCCGTTAAGATGGGCTTTTAGAAGGGCATCGTTAAATTTATGGGGGTAAGGGATGACGTCAGTGTAGGTCTGAAAGAGCATTCTTATAGCGGGAGCTAACGCTGCTGACTGTTCATCAAAATCAAATTCAATACCGGGCATGGTGACCTCCTGATAAAAATTTTAGGTTGAATGCATGGTGGTACTGTCTGCAATTACCGTACAGTGCTGAATACGCTTTTCTCTTTAAATTGTAATGGGGATTGATGGGTTATGCAAGGACAAATTGAAAATACGTCGAGGCGTGTGGGCTGAGATTCAGGAACAGCACGGTACATTTAAAACTGATATTTAATTTTTACATACGCCTGGCTGTTTTTCTGGAACAGGCCCATGGATTTGCCCGTGTCA
>CAIYCZ010000518.1 GCA_903924805.1 uncultured delta proteobacterium
TAATTGATTGTCCACCCTCGCTGGGGCTGTTAACTATTAATTCTTTAACTGCCGCCGACTCTGTGTTGATTCCTCTTCAATGTGAATACTATGCCTTAGAGGGCCTCAGTCACTTATTAACGACTATTAAACTTATTAAGAACAGCTTGAATCCCGGGCTTTCAATTGAAGGCATTTTACTGACCATGTTTGATAAGCGGAACAGCCTTTCCCACCAGGTAGCGCGGGAAATAAATGAACACTTCTATAGCAAGGTTTTTAAAACTATTATTCCGCGGAACGTCCGGCTGGCAGAAGCGCCCAGCCATGGAAAACCGGTTTTTTTCTATGACAAAAATTCTCCTGGAGCACAGGGTTATCTGGAATTAGCACAAGCTATCTTAGAAAGGAATTGAAGATGGTCCAGAGAAAAGCACTCGGCAAGGGCCTGGGAGCGCTCATTCCAGGCATGTCCGAGGGTATGCTGGAAAAGCCCGAAGGGATGCTCCTGGTTGATATCGATGAAATATACCCCAGTCCTCTGCAGCCACGGAAAAGCTTTGACAAGGGAAAAATTGAAGAGCTCGCCCAATCGATACGGGAAAACGGCATCATTCAACCTTTGGTGGTTAGAAGAAAAGGAGCTCACGGATTTGAACTGATTGCAGGAGAGAGACGCTGGCGCGCTGCCCAGAAAGCGGGGCTTAATAAGGTTCCCGTTATCATAAAAGATGCTGATGAAAAGGGCCGCCTGGAACTTTCTCTTATTGAAAATATCCAGCGGGAAGATTTGAATGCCATAGAAGAGGCAGAAGCATATCAGAAGCTCTTAGATCTGTTTGACTATACTCAGGATGAAATCGGGAAGCGGGTTGGCAAGAGCAGGAGCACGATTGCTAATTCCCTGCGCCTTTTGAAGCTGAACAAAAAAATAAAAGACGATTTAATGCAGCACAAAATTGAGATGGGACATGCACGGTCATACCTCGGACTTGAATCATCATCCCAGCAGATGGGAATTCATAGTCAGGTACTCAAGGGAAACCTTTCCGTACGTCAGACAGAGAGCTTGGTTAAGCGGATGAAGAAAGGGTTAAAAGTAAAACACCCTGACAAGCAGGATAACCAGTATGAATTTCTTCTAAGCGAACTCAGAAAGATACTCGGAACAAAAGTAAGCATTATTCAAAAAGGCAACAAGAGGGGTAAACTAGTAATAGAATTTTATTCAATCGATGAACTTGAAAGAGTTTTTGAGCTCATACGCGGTCATTAAGCTGACTAAGGAGGGAGAAACGGCTTGAATAATAGATCAGAAGAGAACACCAAAACAGCATCAGAACAGTATACGGCCGAAAGCATTAAGGTGCTGGAAGGATTTGAAGCTGTGCGGAAGCGGCCGGCCATGTATATTGGCAGCACAGGCTCACGGGGACTGCACCACCTGGTGTTTGAGGTTGTGGACAACAGCATTGACGAGGCACTGGGAGGATTTTGCAACCGGATTGAGGTAATAATTCATTTAGATAACAGCATTACGGTCATAGACAATGGCAGGGGTATTCCTGTTGACATGCACCCCACAGAAAAGCGTTCTGCCGCAGAGGTTGTCATGACGACGCTGCATGCCGGCGGCAAATTTGACCACACTACCTACAAGGTTTCAGGAGGTCTCCATGGCGTTGGTGTTTCTGTGGTGAATGCCCTTTCAGAGCGTCTGGAGCTTGAGATATGGCGCGATAGAAAGGTCTATTATCAGGCATATGAGCGGGGTGAGCCGACGGCGCCTCTTGAAGTAATTGGAAAAACTACAAAAACCGGGACAAAAATAGTATTTAAGCCTGATACAACCATATTTGAAACCGAAGATTTCAGCTTCGATCTACTTTCAAACCGCCTTCGCGAGCTTGCCTTTCTCAATCAAGGGGTCTTTATCAGTATAGAAGATGAACGCGCTGATAAAAAACACGAGTTTCAGTATAAGGGCGGCATCAATTCGTTTGTTGAGTATCTCAATAAAAACAAGGCCACCCTTTATCCTAAACCGATTTATATCAGCGGTGAAAAAGAAAATGTTTTCATGGAAATTGCCCTCCAGCATAACGACGGGTATGCGGAAAACATTTTTACTTTTGCCAACAACATTAATACGCAGGAGGGCGGAACCCATCTGGTGGGCTTTAAATCAGCACTTACCAGAACCGTAAATAATTATGCGGCAAACTCCCGCATCGCCAAAAGCTTCAAAGGATCCCTGGATGGGGATGATATACGGGAAGGGCTCACTGCTGTTATAAGCATTAAAATCCCCGACCCGCAGTTTGAAGGTCAGACTAAAACAAAGCTTGGTAACAGCGAAGTAAAGGGGATTGTTGAAACGCTGATTAATGAAAAGCTGGGCGCATACCTTGAAGAGCACCCGCCTATTGCAAATAAAATTTTAGAAAAAGGGGTTGAAGCTGCACGGGCGCGAGAAGCTGCCAGGAAAGCAAAAGAGCTCACCAGAAGAAAGTCAGCTCTGGACAGCGGCTCTCTTCCGGGAAAGCTGGCAGACTGTCAGGAGCGCGACCCGGCTTATTCCGAGATGTTTCTGGTTGAGGGAGATTCGGCTGGAGGTTCCGCCAAGCAGGGACGGGACCGGAGAAACCAGGCAATACTTCCGTTGCGCGGTAAGATTCTTAATGTAGAAAAGGCACGTTATGATAAGATGCTGCAAAACGAAGAGATAAGAACAATTATAACAGCGCTGGGGACAGGAATCGGTAAAAGTGATTTTGATATAGCCAAACTGAGGTATCAGCACATTGTAATAATGACTGATGCCGATGTTGACGGCTCCCATATCCGGACGCTTCTTCTTACGTTCTTCTACCGGCAGATGCCGGAATTAATAGAGAAAGGATATCTGTATATAGCCCAGCCGCCGCTTTTCCGGGTGAAGCGGGGCAAGCAAAAACCCCGTTATATAGAAAATGAGACTGAAATGAATAACTATCTTTTAGAATGCGGGGTGGACGGCATTAAGGTCTACCCCCAGGGGGAAAACAGCCCAATTTCTGGTCAGAAGCTTATCCAGCTTATGAAAAAGGCTATACTGTTTGAAAACAATGTGGCAAAGCTTGAAAAGCGCAATCTTGATAAAAACATTCTAAGCGCCATGGTATTGGAGGGGGCTTATGACAAATCAACCCTTAAAAGCAAAAAAGAAGTAGAGAAACTGATAAAAACATTTAAAACCCATAAAAGTTTTTTCTACACTTTTAAAGCACCCGTTGATTATGAGATTATAGAAGATGCTGAGCATGACGGATTTGCAGTAAAATGTTTTATTAAGACCAATGGCAAAGAAAAGGAAATGATAGTTGATTTTGAGCTCCTTGTTTCACCTGACATGGAGGGGTTGAAAAAAATAGCCCAGGGATTTAAGGGGGTGGGAAATCCACCATTTACCGTAGAGTCAGGGGAGAGCAAAAAAATCCTGCAGTCGCTTTCAGAACTGTTACACCATATACTTGAACAGGGACAAAAAGCCCAGGAGATCCAGCGATATAAAGGCCTTGGGGAGATGAATCCTGAACAGCTGTGGGAGACAACCATGAATCCTGAAACAAGGACCTTTCTTCAGGTAAAAGTTGAAGATGCAGTGGAGGCAGATGAAATTTTTACTATTCTTATGGGAGACCAGGTTGAGCCATGTCGAGATTTTATATATAACAATGCATTGCATGTTAAAAATCTTGATATTTAGCTTAATAATTTAATTTATAATCAATTAAATCTATTATTTAAAAATTAAAAAATAAAATAAATTCCCATGGAACAACGCATAAATATTATACCAGTAAATATTGAAGATGAGATGCGAAAGTCCTATATGGACTATGCAATGAGCGTAATTATCGGCAGGGCGCTGCCTGATGTTCGGGATGGCTTAAAGCCGGTGCAACGCAGAATTCTCTATGCCATGGAGGACCTAGGCCTTCAGTGGAATAAGCAATATAAAAAATCAGCCCGTATTGTGGGTGATGTCATAGGTAAATACCATCCTCACGGCGACGTGGCCGTTTATGAAGCAATTGTCAGGATGGCTCAGGATTTCTCCCTGCGAAATCCTCTTGTTGACGGTCAGGGCAACTTCGGGTCAATGGACGGCGACCCACCCGCTGCCATGAGGTATACCGAAATAAAGATGTCGCGGATTGCCTTGGAGATGCTTGCCGATATTGACAAGGAGACGGTTAATTTCACAGGAAACTATGACAATACTCTTTTGGAGCCGGTGATTCTTCCGGCAAAGGTCCCCAACCTTCTCATTAACGGTAGTTCCGGGATCGCTGTTGGCATGGCGACCAATATCCCGCCGCACAACCTGGGAGAGGTAACAGATGCTTTGATAGAGCTGATAAATAACCCGGATGTTTCAGTACATGATTTAATGAAACATATTCCAGGGCCGGATTTTCCCACAGGGGGTTTTGTCCATGGAAAGGATGGTTTAAAAGAGGCGTATGAAACAGGGAGGGGAACCATCCAGCTTAGGGCCAAAGCA
>CAIYCZ010000519.1 GCA_903924805.1 uncultured delta proteobacterium
ATTACAAATGTCAAAATCCAAATGACCAATGAATGTCAAAATCTAAATACCAAACATGATGCTTATAAATTTTGAACTTTGGCATTTGATATTTATTTGAACTTTGGATTTCCCTTTTCACCTTTCTCTTTTCACTCTTTCACTTGAACCCTCGAATCCTTGAACCCTTTTTCTTTACCTTTTCACCTCTTCACCTTTTTTTTGCTTCAGGGTGCGGATCCGGGCGATCTCCTCCTGATACCCGTAAATGTGCGCGCCGGCACTGTAGGCGTATAGAGGACCGTTTTTGAGGTTTGCCTCATCCGCCACATATTTTTTCAGGAGCTCTATGCCGCCAAGATTTGTAGGGAAGCCTGCCCAGAGATCCCACGAGCGAAAGTAACAGGTTACGGCAAGCAGCAGATCGCTACCCTGAGGGATTACCTTGAAATCCAGAATCCGCAGGCACGGGGGGTCAAGCTTGCCATCCTTGCCGATGCACGTGTCATAGTCTTCAGGCGAGCCCACCTCCACAACTGCCTGATTCGTAAGCGGCGTCTCTTTCAGCAGCGCTATTGCCCGCTCAAGCTGAGTACCGCCGTTGGGCATGGGATAATGAATCCGTGATGCATACCGGTATGTCTCGTTTTCGGACAGCCGGGGATCCATCAGGTAGTTAACAAAATAGTCTTCAATATACTGCATGGTGGTTGGCGCAGGTATGCCCAGGCCGGGAGGAATCGTCGGTATCATGTCCTCGCCCGGATGTTCGATATACACGGCAATGCCCGGATACTGGAGCCGGTACTGCTCATTCTCAAACGATCCCTTCTGGATCGTCTGCGTGTATGAATTATCGAATATATTGTAGATCAGTTGAAACCATGCATCAGCTATGGTTTTTGCTTTTAACAATAACGGAACCATCGTCAGTTCTCCATGCGCTGCGGATGTAGCTACACCCGGATAGGTAATATGACAAACGGGATTCCCTGATGATACAGCTTTCTCTGCAGGGTGAAGACTAAATAGTTGTGGTGCAGCCGTGAATAAAACGAGTCTTCCGGAAAGACCAGCTGTCCGCCAAAGAAAATTGACTGCGGAAAGCGCTTTAAAATGGTCGGCACCAGGTTGACAATTTCCTCCACCACGTCGGTGCTGACGGAATACACGCCTTCTGCGCAGAAGCCGTTTTCCCTCATGTAGTTGACATACATATCCACATCATGTCTGGTGCTGACCCGCAGCCGGTCCATTTCTGACTCGCCCTTGAAATTTCCCGCGTCAATGGTACCGACCTGCACGAACACAAAATTTTTGTATATGTTGCCGAACAGGCGCAGAATGCTGAACAGCGTGTGCAGTCCGAGGCCGTTAAAGCCGCTGACGAACAGTACTGCAGTCATGGCATGGGGATTACATTCAGGCACGGACTTCGGGTCTTTTTTCACCGTGGCGGAACTTGACGACACAATGGGAACTACCAGCTCATCAAGCCTGCTCAGCAGCCGGGCTGTATTTGCGTAGTGCCGCTTGGTGGAAATTGCCATTACAATAAGTGAGCCGGTTACCAGCAGCGTGATCCACCCGCCCTCATCAAACTTCAGAATGATAACCGAGATGAGTATAAAGGTCGTCATCAAGAGCCCGATGCCGTTGATGATCAGCCCCTTCAGCCATTTAGCTTCCTGGGTGCGACTGCTCCACCAGTGACGTACCATGCCAAGCTGTGAAAGAGAAAAAGTGATAAAGACGTTGATGCTGTAAAGAACCACCAGAAACCTGACGGAGCCGCGCGACAGAAGCATCATTACCAGCGACACCCCGCCCATGATGATAATGCCGTTCTGCGTTACCAGACGGTCGCTGAGCATGGCAAACCGGGTCGGGAACCAGCGGTCCAGTGCCATGTTTGACAGCACCCGCGGCCCGTCAAGAAAACCGGTCTGGGCAGCCACAAATAAAAGCACTGCCTCCGAGGCAAGGGTGATAAGCACAAAGTAATATCCCCCGTTGCTCCCCCAGCCTCTGGTTATACTTTCCAACAGAACCGCATTAAGGGTTTTGCCCGGCACTGCCTCGACCCGATACAGAACGTAGCCGAGCATAACTCCTACAACCATGAACGCCAGCGAACTGGCCATATAGCGCATGGTGCGCTTTGCTGTTTCCACCTTCGGATCGCGCAGGATGGGCATCCCGTTGCTCACGGCTTCAATACCGGTAAAGGTTCCAGCGCCCATGCTGTAGGATCGCAGAATAAGAAAAATCATTCCGGCAAATCCAAGCTCAGCCCGCGTTGACTGTACATCCCGGGCAGTAGCCGCTACCACCTCCGGGATATTTGGAACATGGGTAATGAATGCATAAAAAATTGCAAATGCGTGGGTTAGGATAAATAGCAGAAATATCGGCACCAGCGGGAGCACGGACTCCTTCACGCCGCGCATGTTCAAGATGGTCAGGAGCATAACACCACCGACGGCAAGCCACAGCTTATAGGGAAGCCATGACAGGGGGAAAAAGCTGAAAATCGCATCAGCACCGCTTGCAACAGAAAGCGTGATAGTGAGAATGTAGTCAATCAGGAGGGCGCAACCCGATACCATGCCCACAGAAGGGGAGAGCAGCTTGCTGGCAACCAGGTAGCCGCCTCCGCCGGTGGGAAAGAGCTCGATTATCTGGGAGTAGCTCATGCTGACTATGACAATCGTGATCACGGTCCCCAAGGCCACAAAAATGCCCAGATAGTGGTGTCCCTGCAGGGTTATGAAAGCTTCCTCAGGGCCGTAGCAGGAAGACGTCAAGCCGTCTGCGCCGAGACCCACCCAGGCAAAAAATGCTATCAGCGAGATATTATGAAAAACATGGGGATCGTTCGGGTCGCGTGCCCCGCCCAGTAATAATATTTTTAAACGTTTCAGCATATACGCTATTCCATAAGATAAGGGGCGGCTGTCACAGAAGATGTAGGCGCTTCAGTAATCTCTGAATGGTAACCTCTAAAAGGTCTGTCCTGACGCCCCGGATGTTTAAACCGCTCATCCAGTACTTGGACCGGTGATCAGCCGCCCCTGATAGTTTATGTATCACGGGCTCTGTATTGATTAAAAATTATAGCTGAACTGAAAATTAATTCAAGGACAAGATTGCAGCCGAACGCGAGCAACGGTATACTGAAAATTCATCTGTTGTTCAGCGGATTTCAGCCTATTCCCTACAGGTTCTCCGTGTACAGCTTGCCGCATGCTTTAAGTGCTGCTACGGCAGGCCCAAACATCATTTTTCGCTTTACTGTCTGAGCCAGGAACAGCCGCTGCAGACCCATGATCCGTGCGCTGTGGGCTGAGCCCGCTGATTTGAACAGGTCCTGGTGAGGATTCCACTTCCCGCTCTCCACGTATCCCCTGATATTCATAAGGTCTTTGCCCGGCAGAACCCGCTCGACAAACTTTCTCAGGTAGGTGCCGCGGTTATCCCACATGGGCCGTTTGAGCAGCTTCCCCTCAGCGGCCATGCTGCTGAAAATCCCGCTGAGTTCCGGATTCCTGACGAAAACGCTGTTGTAGCCGAATTCATTAACCTTTATCTCCGAGGCGGTTATGCCAATGCTCACATCAGCTTCCTTGCACACGATAAAGCTCGGGCACACCATGCATCCCATGAAAATCGTTTCATCAAGAAAATCGGTATACTTAAAGGGAAAAAATTTACCATCCCTGGTCATGAGATTATCCTGAACGTACCAGAAAAAGTTTTTGCCCTCGTTCAGGAACTGGTAGAGAGACTTCTTGGTATCTTCCGCGTACTTGATGACGTCTTCTTCCTTAATCCCGAATTTTTCATAAATCTTGTCAATGGCGCCGTATCTGGTGTTGGCAAAGCAATTGACCCCGATGACAAATTTCAGGTTCTTAAGCAGCTTCTCAGCAACTTTTGATAGCCCTTTAAAAAGTTCCTTGAGCTCCGGATCATCCTTTATGACCTGCAGTTTGCGCAGCGCCTGGACATGGCAGGAAAGGCCTACCACGGCAAACCGCTCATAACCGGCCATTTTTTTCAGGTCGTGGAGCACCGGTGTTATCTGGTTCTTGGACTTGGAGCCCCGCAGGGTTTCCTCGGGCGTTGTGGAGACAATGGTTTTAGCATGATGGCAGATAAAGCAGTCCTCATGGATTTTGCCCAGGTGGAGCACCGCATCTACAATCTTTTTTTCAAGCAGATAGTGAAGCAGCGCCGTGGTGGTGCCGCCGTTTGCGCCCCGGTCAAAGATTTCGTCATTCAGGGAGCGTGCGGTGAAGCGGTCAGCACACCGGCCAACCCGCTGCTCAATCTCGGCCTGCTCTTTGCCGAAGAATCTCTCCTTTACCTTGTCCAACGGGAAAAAACTTCGAGGGCATCCCTGGTAGCAGAAGCCGCAGTGGTTGCACTCGCCCACCAGCGTCGGAACATTTTTCTGCATCTCTAGTGCTTCAGCCGGACACAGGCTGACGCACAGGCCACACCCTGAGCAGGAGAACTCGATCACTTTTTTCAATGCCTCAAACCCGGCTTTAGATGCTTCAATATGCTTTTTAAAGCTATCGATATTCATAAGCGTCATTACCTCCGTATTAAAGAATTCAGGAGACAGGAGACAGGAGACAGAAGACAGAAGTCAGAATAATTAAATTTTACTTATGTCTTTTTATCTGATTATCTCAACGGCACTTTATAGACACCGTACAGAACCAGGATATAAGCGACAAACCAGATAATCTCAATCTCAAGGATGATCGTGTGAAATATTTTCAATTTTCTGATTTTCCAGACAAACAAAGCAAACAGAAAAAGAACCCAGTTGAAAATCCCCAGAAATATTCCCACCGTTATTGCCGGACTCGCCGGGATATCTATGACGAGTGATTTTACTTTCATCAAGGGTATGATGCTTGCCAGAAAATCAATTGCCATCGCGCCCCCCATTATCCATACAGCGAAGGCCGGCCCGTTTTTTTGAAAAGAATATGAGGCGCCTACCAGGAATATGCAGTAGGTGACAATGTACACAGCATCACCACTGAGCGTCATAGTGTTTCCTCTTCTTATTTATACCTGCTGAAGTCAATTTCAAAACGGCTCTCGTTCCCGTCCTTCCTGATGATAAGGACAGCTGCAGCCCCCGGGTCAAGCGTCGCATACCTGAAATATGCCCTGATGATTGCCCAGCAGGCAGGGAACCCTGCCTGTGACTGTTTTGCAGAGTGGCTGTTCATGAAGTGGTCAGCGTGGATTTTGTCAGGTTTTATTTCAGAGCCTTTCTGCACCATGACAGCTGTATATCCTTTGGCAAAATCGAGGTTTTTGCCGTACACGGTAACATTAATCTGCAGGTACGGATCGTCCATAATAGCGGATCGCTGCGCTGCGGTAAGCGCCTCTCCGGTACGGGAGGCAAGGGCAGCCATGAGCGCAAGCTTGTACCATTTGGTATGAATGGTGCCGCCCTCGGCAAACGGCGAACTATTGCCAAACAGGTACTGCCTGTCCAGGGTATCCTCTATGGTGTCCCGGTGTTCCCTGCCAAATGCGATAGCCTCTTCGCAGTCTTTGTCTCGCAGGGCAGCCATAAATGCCCCGGCAGAAAAAACAGGCATAAGCATAAAAAATAACAATACCATAGAGTGATATTTTTTCATAGGTTCACTTTGCTACCTGAATCGTATTGTCAAAACATAACCACAGAGACCACAGAGGAAATAAGCTATCAGCTATTTTTTATTACCCCCTCTGTGTGCTCTGGTTTATTTTTATCAGCTCCGGCACCCACCGTATGGATCGGGTGATTTAATCTTCTTATACCAGCTCCATGCTTTCTATGGTTGCCGATCTATACAGCAATAATTAAGAGGTGCTGAGAGCACAGAGGCTCTCTCCGTGTCCTCTGTGGTTTCATGGAATTCCTCTGCTACCTGAATGAATAATTGAGCCCGATGCTTACTGCATTGAACTGGCCGTCAAAGGCATTATTTGTTTTATCATTATACTCTCTGAACAGGTATTTGGCATACAATGACAGCCGGTTGCTGTAGAGGTAGGTGAGACCGAGTGCCGTGTCCAGGCGGTGTATTTTAATATTGGAAAGATCTCCCACCGATGCCGAGTCAAGGGATGAATCAAATTCAGAAAGGCTTCTGGTATAGGTTACTTCTCCGGTCAGGGAGAGCCTGCGGTTCAGCATATAGCTTACCGAGACAGCGTAGGACTGGCTTTGATCATCATAGGGAATGTCGTTGAACAGAAACAGGCTTGACGGATCGGTGAGATGATAGCGTTTATACGCTAGCGGTGTATCAACGCTGTTGTCCGCAAGCGTGTAGGAACCGCTTATGGTCAGCTGCTCAATCGGGACATACCAGAAGCTGACTGAAAATTCATAGCGGTCTTCGTCCACGTGGTAGCGGTCGTTATCACGTTTAATATATCTGACATGTGAGCTGAGCGACAGGTTTTGCCGCACTG
>CAIYCZ010000520.1 GCA_903924805.1 uncultured delta proteobacterium
CAAAAAATAATCTGACAACTGACTGCTCAATACCTTTATAAATGCCCACAAAATTTTCTTATCCTCCATACGACTATGATGTCGCTGTCATCGGCGCCGGCCCGGCCGGGATGACCGCGGCCATCCGCACCCGCTGGGTCAAGAGCTACAAGGCCGTGCCCTGCAGCACCGTCATCTTTGATAAAGCAGGGCTCGGCGGTCTTGCCAAGTGGCGCTCCTGCATGCTCACGGGGCCGTCTTTTCATCTCATGGGCGCGGATGTGGTGGGCCGCTTCAGGAAGGATATTGAAGATCTTGAAATACCCCTCATCCTGTCACGGGTCATTAAACTCGAGATGGATGGGGCAATTAAAATAATCCATACCGACGCGGGGGAAACAATTCGCACGCTCGCGGTCATTATTGCCACAGGTTTTCGCAGCCTCTGCAATGAGCAGGATTACCTGAAACAGATCGCCATCACCTATATGGGCTATGAGTTTTTCGAGGAGCTGCTCAACAATTTTTTCAGCATGGAGGGCAGGCAGACCGCCCTCATTGTGGGCAATGAATTTACCCGGAACCTTGTTGACCTGATTGAGGCCTGCAACCGGGGACGACACGCGGTCATCTATCTGATTGATTCAAACGCGGCAGACACACCGTTTCCTGCTGCTGCCGGGTCCGTTTTACCGGGCAAAATTATTCGCTACGAGGGACAAGGAGCGCTTGAAGGGGTACGGGTTCTTTTAAAAGGCGGGGAGGAGCGGTTTATACCCTGCAAGAAAGTTCTGCTTGATTATAATTCTTACGAACTGTCGCCTCGCTATGATTTTGACAGTGCGGCTTTAAAGAAAGACGCGCGCGGGTTTATTGAAGTTGACCGGGAAATGCAGACAAGCCTTCCCGGCGTGTATGCCGCAGGAGATGTGACCGGGCTTTACGCAACCGTCGGCAGATCAATCGGTGACGGCATTGTTGCCGGCTTTAGCGCCTATAAGCGCCTTTTCAAGCTCAAATTCAATTGCGAGCCCTGTTTGTTTGCCTATGCGGCACAAGACGTGAAGATCACGCCGGGTTTCAAGGACCTGCCGCGGCCGGCAAAGAACCTGCGGCCAAAACTGCTTGTGTCAGCAGAGAATGCCGCGCGTATTGCCGCAGAATACGGTGGCAAAAGAAATGGTATAGACGCATTCTTGAGCTCCTGCAATGGGGTTAAAACTATCACAGAGCATCTTAAGGACCGCTCCCTGGAAGAAAACGAGCTGTTTGATTTCATCGAATTTCTCCTGACAAAAAAAGCGGTAGCTTTGCATCTTTAGCGCACAGCGGCCAGCTTTCAGCCTTGATTACATTATGGCGACTATCTATCACCGCATAACAGAATATATTAAAAGCTCTTTTGCAAATCCTGACGAGAACGTCTTCAACCGACTGGCGCTTGAAGTATTCTCCTGCCAGTATTCCCAGATACCCATCTATCAGAAGCTCTGTGATAAGAGAGGCGCTACCCCCGGCGCGGTCTCTTCCTGGCGCGACATTCCCGGCATTTCAACTGAAGGATTCAAGCTCTTTGAGCTCTTTTCCAAACCGCCGGCTGAAGCAAAGCGGATCTTCAGCACCAGCGGCACCACCCAGGGCGTTAAAAAAGGACGCTCCCTGTTTTCAGAAGAAGGCCTTGAGCTCATGAATGCCGCGATACATGAAAATGCCCGGCGCTGCCTGTTTCCCGACCACGGCACCTTTCGGTTTTTCATCATTGCGCCTCCTCCGGAAAAAGCTCCGCACATGATAATGGCTTACGGCATGGAGCAGCTTAAAAAAAAATATGGTCTGGCCGGAAGCCGTTTCCTTATCGGAGAAAGCGGTTTCCTCCCTGAGGAGCTGGCAAAAGAGCTGAAGCAGGCTGAGCAGGAAAACACCCCGGTCG
>CAIYCZ010000521.1 GCA_903924805.1 uncultured delta proteobacterium
GATATGCCTCCTGCACCTTCGATGGCCGATACAGTGTCACCAAGCATCCTCAGTATCTCGCTCTCTTTGACACCCAGATAAGCAGAACTGCCGATGGCGGAAAAGATAGGTTCATCGATAAAAATGATCACCTCATCCGCAAATTGCTTCAGCATGTCAACCTGCCAGCGGGCTTTGGCCTGCAGGAGCATGGAGCCGATCTCACGTAATTCCTCATCGAAATAAACAGCCGCTCCCCTGCTGTCTTTAAGTCCCAGGGTAAAGGTGAGGGGACCGGTGATGTGCCCCTTCAGGAGCTTGAATTTTCTGTGCTTGACAGATTTCAGAAAGGCGTGCAGGCCGGCGGCATAATCCTCCGATATCGCGATCCTGGTATTGCCCGTATGTGATTCATAGAACCGATCGAGCTCATCGCTTCCATCCCTTTCGACGTGAACCTTTTGATGCTCCTCATCGATCTTTAAAAAGGGCATTCCCTCGGCATACTGGAGGACCATCGACTCCCTGAATGAGTATTTCGGCAGCTGGGGCCAAAAGGGGATATCGAAGACCGCCTCGATAAGAGCGCAAGCCTCCCGTGGGCGCGTGTGAGGTGTACTGCCTATGCCTGTGGTAGAAAAAGGGCTTATGATGCTGGACATGATCTATTATAACACTCCGGCGGGGAGACTGCGGTTGGATGCCTCCAATTTCTGCCGGTCAAATATTTTCCATGATCACAGGAACTGAGATTTGAAGCCGGAGAGACCCTACCGGGAAATATGCCGTGTTATTTTCTCCTTTGGGCCCTTGTGCTCCTGCGAAGCTTGCTGTGTTTGTGTTTACGCATCTTTTTTTTACGCCATTTAACTACGCTTCCCACGACCTCACCTCCTTTGATATTGCTAACGCTACGGGCAATTCATGAGTTGCACCTACAACTTTTCGGTCTTTACTGCTTCCATAAAGGCTTCAAGCTGCAGTCCCATGGTCGGCGATTCGCTGCCGTCATAGGGGATGCTGATGCAGGGAATCCCGTAATCTTTCCCCATTTTTTTGAGCAATGCCGTAACAATCGTGCCGGGCATGCACCCAAAGGGCATTGCGTTGATAATGCCCGCGGCCCCCCGCGCGATCAGGTCTATAGCCTTGCCGATGCTCAGGACCGTCTCTCCTTCAAAGGAGTCATGGACATATGGTGCGGCCTTCTTCAGTATGTCCTTTATCCCCGGCTCGCTGACTGACTTCAAAAAACCCTCGAAGGGTTTCGAATACCTATGCTCAATCCGCTTCTGGAAAAAGCGTTTAGTAAAGAGATTCATGATATCAGACGTGTCTTTTTTTATCAAGGCCTTGCGCATCGACATGGTATTTATATAGTTGATCCACTCATCCATCGATGCGAGCCAGACTTCTCCCCCCAAGGCCTCGATCTTTCTGATCAGATCTTCGTTAGAGAACTTGTGGGACCGGACGAATATCTCCCCGACAACGCCGACCAGAGGCCTCTTTTCCCTGAGTAGAGAGATCGAGGCAAATGAGGCCTTCATCTCCCTGAGCAGGCTGTCCATGTTGCCGTTGCCGCCCGCCAGGGTCCGGTAAATCTTTTCGTGATAAATCTTGTATATAGATTCGACATCCCCTTTTGTTTTTTCGTAGGGACGAGTTTCATGAAGGCATTTGGTGAGCAGATCATAGGCGACAATACCCCTCCATGCTGTCATGGCAAAGCCGTTTCCTACAATGCCAAGCTCATTGTAAAATTTGGCATCCTGGTTGGGTGAAAAGATGGGCACGTCATCGAGTCCGA
>CAIYCZ010000522.1 GCA_903924805.1 uncultured delta proteobacterium
AATACACAAATAATCTGCGCTATCTTAAAAATAAACGAGCATGAAAAGTGATTTTATACATAAGGAATAAATGCGTAAAAAACGTGCTATCTGAGTCGGGGATCAAGGGAATCTCTGATCCCTTCTCCAAGTAGATTATAGCCAAGGACCGTAATTAAAATTGCCATCCCCGGAAACAGGGAAAGCCACCAGGCAATCTCAATATTATCCTTTCCGCCAGTAAGGATATTGCCCCAGCTTGGCGTTGGTGGTTGAACTCCGATACCCAGAAAGCTTAAGGAAGATTCTATGAGAATGGCAGAGGCAATACCCAGGGTTGCATAAACAAGCACGGGTGCTAGTGCGTTGGGAAGGATATGCGCAAAGATAATGCGCAGGTCACGTGCGCCTGAAGCACGCGCGGCTAAAACGAAATCACGCTGCTTCAGACTTAAAAATTCCGCTCTGATAAGCCGTGCAACGCCCATCCAGTTTGTTGCGCCGATAACTATCATAATAATCCAGATGCTTGGTTCAAAAAGTGCAATGAGGGTAATAATAAGAAAAAAGCTGGGAAAGCAGAGCATGGTATCAACAAACCTCATAATAATGGCATCCACCCATTTTCCGTAGTATCCTGCAAGAGCGCCCAGCAGAATACCTATCACCGCGGAAATGCCCACAGCGAAAAAACCGACCTTTAAAGAGATTCCTGTTCCCATGAGCACACGGCTGAAAACATCCCTTCCCAGGTCATCAGTGCCAAAAAAATGCGCGCTGCTTGGCGGAGCCAGCACATTTCCTGCATCAATTTCTGTCGGATCATACGGTGAGATAAAGGGAGCCAAGAGTGATATGATGAAAAGGCATATAACAATAGTGCAGCCGGATAGCGCAAGCGTATCCTTTTTAAATCTGTACCAGAAGTCTGAACTTGAATGTATCATTGCGGTATCACTAACCGAGGCTACCAATCGATATTCGTTTATTTAACCCGTATCCGTGGATCTGCCAGTGCGTATGACAGATCTGCTATAAGGTTTCCTATCAGGGTCAACAGCGCACCGATAACCAGCATTCCCATAATTACCGGGTAATCACGTGACATGGCGCTTTCCCAGAACAGCTGTCCCATTCCCGGTATCGAAAATATGGTCTCAAAAATCACGCTCCCGCCAATGAGCCCGGGCACTGAGAGCCCCAGAATAGTTATGATAGGGAGCAGGGCATTACGCAGGGCGTGCCCATAAATGACGCTTCCTTCAGCAAGGCCTTTTGCCCGCGCAGTGCGAATGTAATCCTGCCTGATGACCTCAAGCATGCTCGATCGTACATATCTTGACATCCCGGCAAGTCCTCCAAACGCACTCACCAGGACCGGAAGAATAAGATGCTTTGCATAATCAATAAGCATTGCCAGAGGGGAAAGTGACTCATAATTAAATGATTTTAAACCGGAGATCGGGAGCCACCCGAGCTTTACCCCGAACAGCATCATGAGCAGCAGCGCAAGCCAGAACGAAGGCCAGGCAAATCCGAGAAAAACAAAAACCGTGAAAAATTTATCAAGCAGACTCCTCTGGTAGACAGATGACAGAACACCGAGAGGCAGTGCTACCACTATAATAAGCACCATTGACAAAACATTGAGGAGAATGGTCACCGGCATTCTGTCAAGTATTTTGTCAGCAACCTTCCTGCCGTCCGGAGAAAATGACTGACCGAAATCAAAGACTGCGATACTTTTAAGCCAGTGCAGATACTGAATGTATACGGGTTTATCCAGCCCATAATATGCGCGAAGGCGTGCTTTTGCTTCAGGGGAAGCCTTGGGATTCATCTGGATGAGCAGGTCTGCAGGAGAACCGGGGGCAATGTGGATCATTACAAAAGAAAGCAGGGTGATCCCGATGAGCATGGGAATTGTGGAAAGGAGACGTTTGAGTAAGTAGTTTAGCATGAAGACTGAATTTCAGGGCTCAAGGATTCGCGGGTTCATGGGTTCAAGTAAATTTTTAAAATTTGACACGTGGATCCTTGACCCCTCGAACCCATTACTTATGGTACATATTTCTGCAGGTGTTTTGGTACATACCATTTTATAAAATTATAGTCTATACCTAACGGAGCAGGCTCTATGCCGTTAAATCTATTATGAATAATGGGAAGGGCCTCGGGGACAAAGAGGAACGTATAGGGCTGATCCTCAGCCATTATTTCCTGGATTTTAAAATAGCAGTGGCGTCGTTCTTCCTGGTTAAAGGTATGCCGGGCTTTTTCTAAAAGGTCATCAACCTGGGCGTTACGGTAGGAAATAAAGTTGAGTTCTTCAGGTTTGGTTTTGCTTGAATGCCATATATCATACAGATCCGGGTCCTGGGGTATGGTCCAGCCGAGAATCACAGCCTCAAAACGGCGCTGATTGATGAACTGGTTTATGAAGGATGCCCACTCGATTATACGGATTTTTATCTTGATACCAATCTGTGTCAGACGATACTGTATAATTTCAGCACATTTGGCGCGCTGGGTATTGCCAATATTAGTGAGAATGGTAAATTCAAATGGTTTTCCGTCTCTGTCAATGATGCCGTCTCCATCATGATCCTGCCATCCGGCCTGTGACAGCAGTTCCCGGGCTTTCTGCGGATTATACGGGTACCGGTTAACATCCGGGTTATATACCCAGGTTCCCGGCTTGTAGGGTCCTGTCGCAATCTGTCCCAGCCCCATAAGCACCACATCAATGAGCTCCTGCTTGTTGATTGCATAGCTGATTGCCTGGCGCACCCGTTTGTCCCTGAACAGAGGGTTTTTGAGATTATAGCCGAGGTAGGTATAGGAAAAAGACGGGTAGCGATATTTTTTAAAGCTGTTGAAGAAATACGATGTTGCTGTCTGGCGCTGGTATTGAAGAGGGGTGAGCCCCATGCGGTCAATGGTTCCTGATTTAAGCTCAAGAAAAAGCGTGGCTGAATCAGGTATTACCCGGTACATATACTCATTAATATACGGCCTTCCCTCAAAGTAATCAGGATTTGCAATAAGAATTATTTTTGCTCCGGATTCCCAGCTCTTAAAAATATAGGGCCCGGTGCCAATGGGGTGTCTTGACAGCGGGCTTTTTACAATATCCTTTCCCTCTAAAAGGTGTTTGGGAAGTATTGATAAACCCCAGCTTTCAAGAGCCGGGGCAAACGGTTTTGTGTAGGTTACCTGAAACGTGAAATCATCCGGTGCCTGGGCATCCTTAATCTGTAAAAAGGGGTCGGCGTAGGCGGTTGGTGTTTTCGGATCGCACATGGTCTTATAGGTAAAAACAACATCCCGGGCAGTGAAAGGATGACCGTCATGCCAGCGGACATTACGCCTCAGGTGAAACCTGATAACCAGGCCGCCATTTAAAATATCCCACGATTCAGCAAGATCCCCGACCATCTTTAAATCCCTGTCATACTTTACCAGGCCGTTGTAAATGAGCGATGCAACGCTGTGTGATGCGCTGTCTGATGCTAAAATGGGTATCAGGGTGCTGGCATCCCCTATTGAGCTGTCTATGAAGGCATCGCCACACACCGGTATATCCTTTTCAGACGCGTCTGATGTACGGACAATTGATCCCGTGGAGAAAACACTGCCAGCTGAGGTTAAAAGAATAGAAAGGAATAGTACTGCAGGTATGTTCCGGGTAATAACGTTTGGTCTTTTCATCATGTATACGGGATAAACGGTAAAGGGAAAAACGGTGAGCTATATATCAGAAAATGTCAGCTGAAAAAATATAAATTTCAGTATCGTTGTCCATCCATGCATCTTTGGGCAGGCCGGCTTTCATACAGGTCTGTTCAAGAAATGTTTTCTTGTTCCACCCATAGTTTGTGGCAACCTGGGGCAGCAGAAGACCGTGGTGATGTTTATTTATTATATAGAGGCCATGTTTCCCAATTTCTATCTCCTTAATGTCTTCAATTTTCTTCATAGGTGTCAGTACAGAAATTTCGATGTCCAGATCATCAAGCTCATTATATGAAACCGGGCCAAAACGGGGATCGTTAAAAGCTGCAGCTATAGCCATTTCCTGGACTGTTTGATACAGGGGTTTGCTGGGATGAATATACCCGATACAGCCTCTTAGATTGCCATGCCGGTGCAGTGATACAAAAGCACCCCGCTTTTCCTTTAGAACATCTGATTTGATTTCTACGTCCGGAAGTTTTTTCATGGTTGCCGCATATTCGATTGCGGTTCGTGCGATTGCATACAGAGAAGCTTTATCGTCACTGGTGAGGCCGAGGTCCACACCTGGCTTTTTTATCTTTTCCATGGTTGTACATCCCTGCTATTGACGAGCTGGTGCATAATAGGTAAACATGCAGAGCTGTGTGGTATCTGCATGGATTCAGTTATATGGATGTAGCTGTGCAGTAGGTGCTGGCAGACGGGATGAATGTAAGCTGCTGGTTCAGGCTGGGTTTGTTGCTCTGCTGCCGGTGAATTCGTTACGACCGTGTAGCGGGAGATGGTTTTCATCGCAATGAGCCCAAATAGTTTTTTTGCTTACCATAAGCATAAGAATTATATACCTAATCTTCAAAAAGTGCATCAACAAAATCTTCAGCATCGAACTCCCGTAAATCGTCCATTTTTTCCCCTATGCCGACAAAGCGGATGGGGATGTTCAGCTCTTCACATATTGCTATGATTACACCCCCCTTTGCAGTGCCATCCAGCTTGGTCAGGGCAATGCCTGAAATGTTAAGGGCTTTCTTAAATATTTTTGCCTGTGAAATAGCGTTCTGTCCCGTTGTTGCATCAAGTACCAGAAGGGTCTCGTGCGGCGCAGCGGAAACCTCTTTGCTGATGACCCGGTACACCTTTTTAATTTCCTCCATGAGAGGGGCCTTGGTGTGGAGCCTCCCTGCAGTATCAACTATGAGTATGTCATAGTTCTTAGCCTGTGCAGCCTTGAGAGCGTCAAACACCACCGCTGACGGGTCTGCCCCGCTTTTATGCTTAATGACTTCGCAGCCGGCACGCTTCCCCCAGATTTCAAGCTGCTCTATAGCAGCAGCCCGGAAGGTATCTGCGGCAGCAAGAAGAACAGATTTGCCCTGCTGATGAAACATATGAGCCATTTTTGCAATGGTGGTAGTTTTACCGGTGCCGTTCACGCCAACAATAAGAATTATGAACGGGCGCTGTGCCGTATCAATATACAGCACTTTTTCATCCCGGGTGAGAATAGATTTTATTTCGGCTTTGATAACATCGCGTATTTTTTCAGGGTCATTGAGCTCTTTTCGCTTT
The DNA here is from genome assembly GCA_903924805.1 of uncultured delta proteobacterium. GTDB lineage: Bacteria > Desulfobacterota > WTBG01 > CAIYCZ01 > CAIYCZ01 > CAIYCZ01. The sequence continues at coordinate 5,287 of CAIYCZ010000522.1, forward strand.
ATCTTCCACCTGATGATATCCATAAGTTTCTGAATGGTGGTAATGCCGATGTCTGCGCCGACAAGGATTTCCTCAATATTTTCCAGCAGGTCTTCACTTATTTCCCGTTTGCCAATGGTTATTTCCTCAATACGCCGCACTATGGCATTATGGGTTTTGCTGAGGCCATCCTTGAAGCGCTTGAAGAAACCGCGCTTTTCTTTTTTTTGTTCCATGGTGCTGTCAGTGCATTTCTACAGATACAATTTTTGAGACACCCCGCTCCTGCATGGTTATACCGTAGAGCGTAGTTGCCGCCTGCATTGATTGCTTGCTGTGGGTTACCATAATAAACTGAGAACGGTCGCTCATCTTTTGCAGATGCTGGTTAAAGCGGTCGATATTGCTGTCATCAAGTGCTGCATCGATCTCATCAAGCA
>CAIYCZ010000523.1 GCA_903924805.1 uncultured delta proteobacterium
GAACTTTGAGTTTTGTCATTTATCATTCTCTTGATGGGCTTTGTCATATACACTCTGCAATCCCGCCTCTTAACACTTCATCTATTGCCTTCTGTCTGTTCCTGTTACTTGAATTTTTCCTCAAATATCTGCGGAAAATAAAAAACATCATAATTGGTCAGCATACCGCCTATTTCCATTTTCACCAGCTGGTTTATGCGCGCCGGCTCAAACCCAAGCTTCGTGAAATTCATCATGCCTCCGGTGGTGTGGCAGGCTGAGCATTTGATAAACTCTTTAAGCTCTGTTCCCCGATGCAGACGGTCTTCGATTTCCTTCTTTTTATCCGGCGCATAGGTGCTCCCCTGCTCCATATACTTCTTTGCTTCATCAACACCTTCTGCTGATGTCACCGGCTTCCATGTTCCATTTACCTGGACAAACGGCGTCAGCTTTGAATAGTGGTCATCCGTCTCTGCAAACAGCCCTGTTGCTGTGTCAATGGCCGTGCCGTATGGTTTCCCCTTTGGTTTAAATTCCGTGGGGTTTATCCAGTCAAAGGTGACCCTTTCACTGTGTTCAATTTTTAAGTGGCAGGAGTGGCAGGTCAAAAATTCCGTGTGCAGATTCATGATGGCCTTGGCTTTTTTGTTTTTGCCATGGGGGTACGGTGAATGACAGATCAGGCAGTTTGATTTATCCGCCCACGCTTCAAGATTAACGTCTTCAGTCACCAGGTGAAAATGTTCATGCTTCTGTTTCCGTTCCTGTTCTTTTATGCGCAGCGTCTGGAATGACAGCTCTTTGGTTTTTAGTTCGGGTGGCTCCTTGCGCCGTTCGAACTGTACCTTAAACGTAAGGTAGCCGCTGAGGAGAGCCGCAAGATCGGCAACAACGATGAATACGAGGATCGCTTCAAAGGTCGATTTTTTATCTTTATTCTTCATGTCGGCGTACCCCCTTTCGTCAGCTTCTCTTCTTCATTCTCTGCAGTTCCCTCCTGCACCTGACGCTGGTATTCAAGGAAGTGTTCTTCAATCTGGTGATCTTTGCTAATCCAGCCATTCCAGAAAGTCCATTGCACCGGAAAGCGTCCCGGTGCGACATGGACATTATACAAATGCCAGAGCGTTATCACCAGAAAGGCAAGCACCGACTCATCGGCATGCAGCAGCCGCAGCAGGTTAAAGGACACTTTGGGGAGCGGAAGATATTTTACCATGGTTTCCGGAAACAGCAGGCACACCCCGGAGAGGGTCAGCACCGAACAGCCCCAGACCATTGCCAGGTAGTGCAGCTTCTGCTTGTACATGAACTTTTCCATGCACGGCCGCCGCTCTTCCAGGCCAAGAAAATAGCGGAAATCATGGTACAGGTCTATGACATCCTTCCACAAAGGAAACTGAGTTCGCCTGATATCAAAGGTGTTGTTTCTGATTTTTGTGATGGTACCAAACAGCAATACCAGCAGGTGGTAGGCACAATTAAAGGTAAACAGTGCTGCATTAAAACGGTGAATTACCCGCGTCACATTAATACCCCCCATCATATTGATCACTGCATGGGAGATCTCCGAGTTGTGGAAATACAGCGGAAGGCCGGTGGCAACGGCAACCGTGAAGGTAATTGCCACCAGCACATGGTTAATCACGATATGCAGCGAATACCGCGGATAGTCTCCCTTCGGGGTAAAGGTTACATAGCGGTGCAGGTTGGGAATACTGCCCAGCAAACTCTTCCCGGAAGGCATGCCCAGGGCAAGTGTCTGGGGAACGCGAAGCCAGCGCAAGAACCGGGCATCCTTGTTCCTCAGCCGCCCGTACGTCTCCATCCCCATGAGGGTAAAGAGAATAAACAGGGTAAAAAACATGACTCCCTGCATCGCTGCTTCAACAATGGTTATCTCCAGCCCCTTGTCTTTATGCTTGCTCAGGTGGCTGTCTATATTTGATATCTTGGCGCTTGCCTGGGGGTGACAGCCCTCTGCCTGGCAGGTCCGGAACCGGTTATCAGGATTGATTGAGGACTGCGGGTCTGAAACCGGCCGTATGTCATGAATGGTCGTGGATGCGTGGCAGCTGATGCAGTCTGCGGTCTCCTGTCCGCCGAACTGGAGAATCCGGTAGTGGATGGTTTCTTTATATGTTTCAACAACCTCGGCCCGCGCCCCGGTAAACCCCACAATATTCTGGAAATCCTTATCCGCATGGCAGCTTGAACACAGCTCCACAATTTGAAGCGGCGGGCGGCTGTGCTTGTGCTTGAAGCGATGCGAGATGTGGATAAAAATGTCTTTCAGCCCCCGTTCCTTGTGGCAGTTAAGGCAGCGCTCAAATACCTTGTCTGAAGGAATCGCCTCAGGCATCACGTACACATCGTCAAGGTGACAGTATTTACAGGTAGGTTTCAGCTGGGCAACTTCGGGCGGGTCATCAGACTTAACGCCGTGAATGCTCTTGCGGAAATTTTCTGCAACCTCACGGTGTGAAAAGGCATTGCCGCTGATAACCTTCCACCGTTCTATATGACATTCCTTGGAACAGTCAACCTTTTGTGCCTCCGGCTTATGCGGCACCCGGTCAATATCGCTGTGGCAGTCAATACAGGTGACGTCACGATGAATCGAATCATTATGCAGCTTCGCATCCACATAATAGTTATGCAGGACTCCTTTTTCGTCATACCCTCTGAGTCTCCGGTACTTATGGCAGAACAGGCAATTCTCAGGGTCTCGGGCAGAAACAGATGTGCACCATGCCTCCAGCAGTAAAAGGCAGGCTGTAAAAACAAACAGTGCGACTTTTCTGTGGTTCATTGCTTCCCCCCAATATCTTTCTCCAACAGTTGATACACCCTGACACGGTTGGCAAGCATTTCAACCACATACAGCCGCTGGCGGTCATCTATTGCAATACCAACCGGTGTTTTCCATGTGACTATTTTACCGGCTTCATCGCCCAGAACTGACTGAAAACTGCCATAGCGGTTGAATACCTGAATCGCTCCCAGGTAACTGTCGCTGACAAATACCCGGTTGTCTTTATCCACACACACTCCCTTGGGGCGATACAGCTGGCCCAGATCAACTCCCCAGTCACCAATGGTGCTTACCGCTTTCCCTGCGGGAGTCCATACCTGCACCCGGGTATTAAGCACATCCACAACAAACACCGCGGTGTCCTTTCCGACCGCTATAAAAAACGGGTAGCGGAATTCCTGGCTACCCTCACCCTCTTTTCCCCAGCGCTCAAGAAATAAAAATTTATCCAGGGAATACAAAAGCACCTGGTGGTTGTCATTATCGACAACATATATGCGGTTGCGCTTTTCATCAAGCGCCAGGTCAACCGGGTCACAGGGATACTTTGCATCTCTGGACTCGATGGAAAATAAAGACTGGAACTTCCCGTCTGGTGAGAATACCTGGACACGATGGTTGCCGGTATCAGCTACAAAGACCCTGCCCTGGCTGTCAATGGTGAGGCCAAGGGGCGATGCAAACTGTCCCTGTGCCCTGCCCTTGCTGCCAAAGGAAAAACTGAAAGCCCCCCGTTCATTGAATACCTTGACCTGGCTGTTCACGCCATCAAGCACATATATCGAGTGGTCCTTGCCTACTGCCACGTCGCTTGGCTGGAGAAACCCCTTCTCTATATCAAACAGATGCCGCACGGGCGTTACCATATAACCATATGAACGTGCGGGTGGCATCAAAATCGCTATAAAGAAAGAAAAGATGAGAATGGTCCGTACTGCTTTTTTATCGATGCTCATTATTTTGTCCCGATAAAGCCTGGATATTTAAATTCGCTATAGCGCTCAATAATCGCAATCACATCCCTGCTTGCCATGTGCTTTTTCCGCTTTACTGAGTTGGCTTCACACAGCGAAACCCGACATTATAACTTCCAGCATCAGGCAGAGCATAATACCGGTTGGCAACGCGTATCTGCTGTTCATAACAGTACCAGGCTCCGCCGCGCAGCACCTTATGCGTACCGGTCACCGGTCCCTGCGGATTTTTCCCGGCACGTGCATTGTAATATTCGCTGGCATACCAGTCAGCACACCATTCCCATACATTGCCAGCCATGTCATAGATACCATAGCCGTTCGGCTTGAAGCTCGCAACCGGCGCAATGCCGAATGACGAGAAATTGGCATAGCCCGTATCCGGCTTGTCACCCCACGGATAAACGCTTTTGAGCATTCCGCCGCGCGCAGCATATTCCCATTCAGCCTCTGTCGGGAGCCGCTTCCCGGCCCATGCAGCATAGGCCGCAGCGTCATGCCAGCTTACGCCCACCACCGGATCAGTGGGCCGGTCAAGATCGGGAAACCAGAAGTCAGGCTTCGGGTGGCCGGTTTCCCTGAGGAATCGTTGATACTGTCTGACGGTAACCTCATGGGTATCAATATAAAAGGCATCAACATAAACGTTGTGAGCCGGCTTCTCATCCGGGTCCCCTGAAGTTGATCCCATTAAAAATGTCCCTGCCGGAACAAGCACCATGGCGTCAGAGATATCAGATGATGCACTATTTTTATTCTCTAATGAATCCGGATTGCTTTTAATGCTGCAGCCTGCCTGCAAGAGAAGGACAACAGGGATAATAACTAAAAGGTTATAATTTTTCATCACTGCTGTATTTATGAAGTGGAAATTCTTTTCAACGCACCGTGCGTACGCATTAATACAATAGATCAATGAATCAGGGTGGATGTTTTGCGGACCGACTCGAAATCCTCAAACCGCGCATTAATGCCGTTATGACAGCCAAGGCATGCGAAATTATCGGTAAGAAAAGCTCCTTTTGAATCCTGGGCCAGCGCTGTCCCGTCGGGAGAAAACATAGTCTGAGGGTCTGCCTCGGTTTTTATCCGCCAGAGGTGGGAGCGGATATCGCCGGTGCGATACAGGCCGGTGCCGCTTGACTGTGACTTTAATCCGGCAAACGGCATGTGGCACTCCTCACAGGCAACTGTTTGCATGCTGAGGGACACTGTTTTACCGGCATGGCACTCGATACAGGAAACTTTCAGGGCATCTGCCCTGTCCGTGCTGAGGCTGTAGTGCGGGTTATGACAGGTGCCGCACTCGGCAACGTTCCCATGAGCTGTTGCCCGCCATTCATTAAACTGCTGCAGGCTTTTAATAAAGCCGCCTTCTGCCTCAATCACCGTCCCATCATTGCGGGAATGGCACCTCCCGCACAACCCTGATGATGTATCAATGACGATAAATTCCGGTGAACGGGTAAGCACATGCTCGCTTCCCGGCCCATGACAGGATTCACATCCGACGGCAGGATAATGACGGGTCTGCTGCCATGCGGCATAGAGTGATGGATGGCAGGTGTTGCATACCTTTGCGCCGACATATTCAGCCTGAATGGGAGTGACCGTGAAAAACGCTGAGCGGACAAGGCGTTCGTGTAAAGGACTGAGCAGGGTTACATCAACACGCACCTGCCCGTTTACGGTAGAAGGGATGGTCTGAGTCCAGACCGCAGTGTAGTTTGCATGCAGGCCGAAACGAATTTTGGGGCTCAGGTCCTGGGACCAGTTTTCTGCTGTTATCGTGCCGTGGAGAATGGCAGCCCCGGCACGCTTGAATGAAAATGCTGCTTCAATCTGTATAGTTTTCCCGGGTTTAAAATCTGTCGTTACATTTCCCTGATCATCTTTGAGGGTTATACCGGCAAAGTCAAATGTCTCTATGGATAAGGCAGGGCAAACAAAAATAAAGCAGGAACAAATAGCCAGGACTGGCAAAAGCAAAGTGAGAAAAATGTTTTTTCTATTCACGACAATTTCTATAATAACGTGACGGATTTTTATAATGCTTGCAGCTGATAATAAGAAGGGAGGCGAACAGTCACCTCCCTTCTTACTTACACATAACCTATTGGGATGTCAAGTATCAACGCCATGTATACGCGCTGACATCCCCGCCGAGAGCGCCGATAGAATCGACCAGGGGTTGGGGCGATATATTTTGCATTGTGGATATATCCGGTCGGATCCTTAATGCTGGTCTGGTAATTAGTATGCTTTGCAAGCACATTAATTTAACAACTGGATTTATTAACATAAGCAGCCTGATTCAAATAGTACTGCTTTTCGTCATTCATTTAATCATCCCCTCCTCCTCCTGAGTGCACTGACCCTGCCAGTGCTTTTGCCTGCTCAAAGGTAAGTGGTTGTGCAATTCCCCCCTGACGGTGACAGGAGAGGCAGACAAAGTTAAGGGTCAGCCCCAGTGCTTTTCCATTGCTGTCAAGTGCAACCGCTTTGCCATCAGCGGTGAACATCTCAGAGGGGCTGTTTGCATCCGTATTTATGGTAAACAGATGGGAACGCATATCACCTAATTTTAAACTCAGACTGTCCGGGTCCTGAAAGGAAATGCTTGCAGCGGATTTAACGGCAAACGGCATATGGCAGTCAATACATTTGAGCCCTTGCATTCCCAGACCAATCGTCTTATCCGTATGGCAGACAGTGCATTCCTGCACAATGGCCGTCCCTGATGCGTTCTGGTTATAGTGTGCTGAAGCGTGGGCGTTATGGCAGGTATCACA
>CAIYCZ010000524.1 GCA_903924805.1 uncultured delta proteobacterium
AGACAGGTGAGTATCGCGAAAGATTTGAGGAATCGTAACGTAAAAGTTACCCACGGGAAAGATACATGTATAGACCGCTATGCTGTCATTGATCAGCCGCAACTCGTTTCAATTGGTGCCAATTGTATTATTCGCAAGGGAGTTGTGTTGCGTCCGGAAGGCGGTGAAATTGTCATTGGCAATAACTGCGTCATAAATCATTACACCACGCTTCATGCCAAGGGGGGCATTTATATGGGGGATTGGGTAATGGTATCTCCACACTGCGGATTTTATGCGCAAAACCACACCTATGAACGGTTTGACATACCAATCACCAAACAGCCCAATATCGGTAACGGGATATATATAATGGGGGATAATTGGATAGGATCTCATACCGTGATTTGTGATGACGTAACTATAGGCAAGGGCACCGTTATAGGAGCACAGTGCACGGTAACAAAGTCAATCCCCATGGCTTCAGTTGCTGTTGGTTCACCAGCTGTGGTTATCAAAAAACGCTATGAAGGGCCATGGGATTTTAAAAAAGTGGAACGGGCGGGCTTAGGAGAAATGCCAAGTGGAATAGAGGAACATGTGCGGGGACGAGCGCGACTTATTAAACAATTTATCACTCCCGATGATACCGTGCTTGACGTTGGTTGTGGCGAGGGAATTATTACTGCCGCTATTGCAGAAACACATGGTACCATAGCGGGCTGTGACTATTCATCTGAAGCACTCAGCCGTGCACAACAACAGTACGCGCACATTGCTTTTGTTTACTCAAATGCAACGCATCTGAGGTTCGATGATGCATCATTTACTCGTGTTATATTTTCTGATATTGCAGAACATCTGTTGCCTGATCAATGCATAAACAGCTTACAGGAAATAAAGCGGGTTTTGCACAAGGGCGGGACGCTCATTCTGACAACGCCGCTTACGGGGAATAAAACAAATACGGAAAGCTATTCACACATATATGAATATTCTGAAGATGAAATAAAAGATATTCTTCGAGAATTATTCGATGAAGTGCAGCTTATCGATAAAAATTATGGCTTATTTATTGCCCGCAAAGGTGAATGAATGAATATCCTTTTTACCACACCTGCTGCGCCTCATCAGAGTCCTTTTTCAACCGATGAGAAAAGGCCCCCTCTGGGCATAGGGAGTATTATGTCCTTGTTAAGAGAAAAAGGGCATCAGGTGTTGTTTGTTGATAATTATTTACAACCAACACCGTTTATAGAGAAAGGGTATTTGCAGAACAACAGCATAGACATCGTAGGGATTTATGCAAATACGATCTGCTATCAGGATGTGGTGCGTATGCTTAATAAAATGGAAACGCTTCGGAGAAAAGGATTGTGGAATGGGAAAATAATGGTCGGTGGCCCACACGCCACTGTGGCACCCGAAACCCTTCCCCCATTCATAGACTGCATAGTACAGGGGGAAGGGGAAACAGCGGTTTTAGAAATAGCGGCAGGTACGGTTAGAGAACGAGTAGTAAAGAAGGAAAGGATTCCTGATCTGGATGGTCTTCCCTTTCAACCATGGGATCTTTTTACCGGACTACCGTATGATTATTCGTTTCAATCGTTAGAAACAAAGCCGGTTTTCACCATGAACACCAGCCGCGGATGCCCCTTTAACTGTACGTTTTGTTCGGTTGGGTCAATATGGGGCAAGCGATACACATGTTTTTCTGCAGAAAGAATCATCGCGGAAATTGAATATCTCGTAACTGACTTTGGTGCCACGGGTATTTATTTCAGAGAAGACAATTTTACACTCAAAAAGGATCGGGTGATTGAGTTCTGTGAACAGCTTTTGAGAAAAAATCTGCCCCTGCAATGGATGTGTGAAACGCGTGTTGATACATTGGATGAAAGTCTTCTTACCCTCATGAAACGCGCTGGATGTGAAGCCTTGTATATCGGGGTTGAAAGTGGCAGCCAGAGGGTACTTGAATTTCTAAAAAAGGGAATTTCTGTTGAGCAGGTAGAAAAGATTTTTCATCTTTGCCATGCATTAGACATCAAGACCTGTGCGAGTTTCATAGTTGGCATTCCCACTGAAACCGATACAGAGCGGGCACAAACAATATCCCTTAAGGAGCGGTTGCAGGCTACTACATCGTGGATTAATGTTTTTGTTGGTATTCCACACAGCCCTCTTTATGAATATGTTTTAGAGAATCACCTCTATGAGGATATAGATGCATGCGGCCTGGTATACTTAAAAGGGCATAACCAGTTAGTGGACCAGTTTTACCGGGGCGATCCGACACGGAAGATTCCAAAGCGCTTTGGGTCGCATATGAAAAAAGCTTTTTAAAAGCTGGTTGCAGCTGAGTTTTTATTACGCCCATGCTCAATCACATATGGTTACCCATTCACTATGATTATATCCGCCCACGCTCCAACCGTATCAGTTCTGATGAGCGCATACAATGCAGAAGCCTATATCGGGAAAGCTGTTCAGAGTATCCTGAATCAAACCTTTAACGATTTTGAATTTATAATTATTAATGATGGATCCACTGACAGCACCGGAAATATACTTGAATCCTTCCATGATAATAGAATAGTCCTCGTGCATAAGGATAACACCGGGTTGACAAAAGCTCTGAATCAGGGACTTTCCTTGGCGCGCGGTGAATACATTGCCAGAATGGATGCTGATGATATCTCGCTGCCTGAACGGCTGGCAAGACAGATGCAGTTCCTGGAAGAAAATCCTGCAACAGGGCTTATCGGCTGTCATTTTTACGTTATTGATTCTGATGGAGGACAAAAGAGTTTGTGCTGTCCACCGATTTATAATGATGAAATACAGAAAGAGCTTCTCATGGGAAACCAATTCTGTCACGGGTCAGTAGTATTTAGAACCGAGTGCATTAAAACCGTTGGTCTCTATCGCGAATTTTTCAAATTCGCCCAGGATTTTGATCTGTGGCTGCGCATCGCAGAAAAATACCAGTGCTCCAATCTGGCTGTTCCTCTCTACCAGTGGAGAGGTGAACAGCACTCTTTATCCTTGAGGTCCCTCAAAGAGAAGAACAACCAGTTTATGTATGCCGCATTTGCCATTCTTCTGGCGAAGGAGCGGCGGACAGCAGGCGTGGACCGTCTGCAGCGCTATCCTGAGCGGCAGTGGGATTTGGCACAAGAGCTGAATGGTAAGGCAGGGGGCACTATTTTATCCTCCCTGTATTTTACCACCAGCCGAGGGCTGCAGCGGAGGGGTGACATTCAGTCCGCCCGGGCGCTTGCGCAAAAAGCTTGCTTGAGCAATCCCCTGCGCTGGAGATACTGGAAACACCTGTTTGCTCTTATGCAGTGCCCGTAATATACATAACTGTGAACCGTTGTTTATCTCAACTCGCTGTTGTAACTGTGGGCAGTTCGTGCAAAACTTTGGTGTAGCACATGTCAGATCGTAAAGCGCCAGCAGTAAGTGTTATAATACCAACGTATAACCGTGCACATATTATCCCTCAGACCATTGATAGTGTTTTAGCTCAGACATTTCGTGATTTTGAAATCATTGTGGTTGATGATGGGAGTACTGATGATACTTCGGCATTGCTGCAGCACAGATATGGAGAAAAGATCACGTATGGTAGGATAAAAAACAGCGGACTTCCAGCTGCCCGGAATACGGGCATAAAAGCAGCACGGGGACATTATATAGCGTTCATAGATGATGATGATGTATGGCTTCCTGATAAATTAGAGCTGCAGACAACTCTCATGCAAAACAATCCATCCCTTGGATTGGTGTACTGTGGTTGTTATACCATTAACGCAGATGGTACGGTGATCAGTGAAACACGACCTGTTAAACGGGGCGCCTTGTTTGAGGATTTATTGTGCAGCAATTTTATCGTTGGTTCAGCCTCAGCGGTTCTGGTTACCGGTGGCGTGTTTTCAAAAGCAAACTATTTCGATGAAACTCTGACGGCCTGTGAAGACTGGGATTTGTGGATACGGATTGCACACGATTATCCGATAGACTTCATAGACAAACCGTTAGTAAAGGTAAGAAGACACCATAACAATATGCAGCAAAACATTCTCAATATGGAGCATGCAACATTTTCTGTACTTAATAAATACTGGACTGAGTATGCCCGGGAGCAGGGCCTGAGAGATAAGAAAAATGGAGTTTACAGCGCCCATTGTGTCAACTTTGCATGGAAGTATTATGGTGCAGGAGACATGCAGTCATTTAAAAGATTGCTGCACCAGGCGCTTGAATACTATCCTTTACATAAGATATTTATTCAGGGTGATGATTTATCAGAAAAAGAAAAAGCTCTTTTTGAGGTATTCAATGACTTTTGGAACAACCACCCACAGATAGGCAATCTAAGGGGGAAAGCATTTGCAAATCAATACCTTGAGATTGGATGGGCATATTATGACCATGGAGACGTAAAAAAATTTCGCAGATGTATAGGGAGAGCATTGCGCGCTTCTTTCGCAGATGTTCCCGTGCGGCTGTTTATACCTTTTATAAAATCATTCCTGGGGAAACGTGTTTCGGATAAAATCCATACCGTCAGAAAAAAATTAACAGACTAAATCTTTTTCTGTACGTGGGCAAAGATTAATAGAATTTTTGAGTTATATTTTTATTGATGGCCTATGTTCTTTCGTCGGCTCAAGAAAAACCAGAAAATAGCATTTTGTCTTGGAGACGGATGCGGGCTTGGTAATTTAGTGCAGGCACTCCCTGCCGTGCAGGCACTTTATGAGACAGGACATACCGTTGACTTGTTTCTTTCCAGCGCCGGTTACCATGGCATCACTGATATAGTGAAGGGCCAGCCCTATGTGAGAAACATTTGTGAAAATACGTACGGTAATAATGATACTCCGTATGATATCTGTATTGTTTCATTTTTATCAGACCACCGTGTGGCCAGTGCCAGAAAAATCATAAAACTGCAACAAAACTGGAACAAGAGGTCAGAGTATGAGCAGTACTGTTGGGCTGCAGTGAAACTTGGTGCAAAGAATTTTAACCCAC
>CAIYCZ010000525.1 GCA_903924805.1 uncultured delta proteobacterium
ACGTTTTATTAAGCAGAATTATTATATGTTTTTTCCATAGCAGTTATGTCCTCTTAATACTTTCCTGGAACGAGGTCAGTACGTGCACATGAGTACATAAAGAATACTACTGCCGTGTTCTTTAGCTGCTTATTACATGCAATGGAATTCTTGTCAAAGAATATTTTTTTGCTGAGGAGCGTATTAATACTACGCTGACGATTAACAACAGATGATGATCCGGGATGGTTTCGATTGCAGTGGAAATGAGATAAAAACGGGCCGTTGTGCTTTAAATTTACTACCAGCCTATTACCGCTGTCTGGCGCAACTGAGTAGAAATCGTCAGGAAGCGGATACTGATAATAGAATTTTATGCTGCTGGTAAGCCCTAAGTGGTTATGTATCATCGGGTTTATAACCCCCGTTATAGGCGCCTTAGGTATTGTTTATACATAGCTTGCGTTAATCCGATTGGGCACATCCAGGATTCGTCTCTGGTTCAGGCCCCCTGTTCCAGTTCTTTGTGCCTGTGTAGCAACCGTTATCAGGGGAAAATTTATCTTGACATCGTTCGCGTCTTTGCATTACATTATTAATGAGTATACTCATACATGTCAAGAACTATTTTGTCCATGCTAAGTATTTTATTGACCTCGTATAATTACATAGCACGCAAAGCAATTCGCTGCTGACTTTGAGAGAGTTTGTGAAAAAAGCACTGCACTTAAGAGAGCAAAAAAAGAAGACAACCAGAGACGCTATCCTGAAAACCGCCCTGAAACTATTCACGGAAAAGGGATTCGAAAATACCGCGGTCGAAGACATTACCAAACGCATTCATATTGCCCAGAGCACCTTCTTCAACTATTTTCCGCGCAAGGAAAGCATCATTCCCGAGATGTTCAGGAAAAAGCTCCCCTCTTTTAAGAAAAAATGGACTGCCATTCTTGATTCCGATAAGCCCATTAATATAAAAATCCATGACATGTTTTATACCAGCGCACAGCTGGCAGCCAAGAATGAAAATATCAGCCGCACGCTGCTCATTCACAATATATCATCACTGAACAGAGAGTATGACCAGGCTTTTTTTGTAGAATTTCGCTCGGTTCTTGCCCGGGTTCTGGAAAAGGGACAGCTTGACGGGCACATACGCACTGACGTTGCTTCACACAAGCTTGCTGCAATGCTTGAGGGAGTTTATAACCTGTTTGTGATAGACTGTCTGGTAAAAAGAATCTGCAGGGTATCTTCTGATGAACTGTATCAAAGGCTCAATCTGTGCCTTGAAGGTTTTCTGTCAAAAAACAATCACACAGAATCCGGGGTATCAACACCCGCCCCGTCTGGCTCATAGCATAACCCCTCAGTTGAAACAATAAAATCAGGAGGAACATTGTGAAAAGCGGATATGATCTTATCATAATAGGCGCTGGACCTGCTGGACTTACGGCTGCGAAATTTGCCGCTGAAAACGGGATCTCTGTAGCAATCCTGGAAAGAAAAGACACCATACATGATATTCTCAGAATGTGCGGTATGATGCTGGTCACCCTTTCGGGTAATTATATGGGAGAGCGGCTCATTTATAATGAAGAAAAAAAGCTGATTTGTTTCCCGCACCACGGATTCAGCGTAAAATATGACGGCCCTGCTAAGGATTTTTATTCCTGGGAGATTTATTCGCCGGGTGGAGAAAGGATAAAATTCGGCGATTATGCCACCAATGTGCAAAAGGGCAAATCTGGCAGGGCTACAGCGGTTTATGATAAAAGCTGGTTTCTGCGGGGACTGGTAGAAGAATGCCAGAAACTGGGAGTTAAAATTTTAACCGGGGCAAATGTTATCGATGTCCGTAAATCAGGCGATTGGGTTTTTGTGTACACGGCAAGCGGTATGACCCTCAAAGCGCCTTTTGTGATTGCAGCAGACGGCCGCACCTCCAGGACCGCACGGATTCTCGGCATGAACAAGAACCGTGGTTTTTATGGCACGTGTGCCTCATGGGCATATGAGATGACCAACCTCAGCCTGCCGAGCCCCTATGCGCTGATTCAGCCCCTTGTGCAGAGCGGTGACCCGCCCATGCTGGGCTTTATCGTTCCCCGTGCATGGAACTATAATGGAGAGGATCTCTGGCTGGTAATGGTTTCTGATACCAACCCGTCAAATGATCATGAGGCACTGTGTGATTACTTCGTCGAGAAAAGCCGGTTCGCACCCTGGTTCAAGAATGCCAAGAAGATACGCAAACTCGGTGTGTGCGGAAATATGTACGGCCCTATCGTCCATCCGTTCAAGGATAATGTCATCTTCGCCGGCGACGCCGGCTGGTGCCAGGAGGCTGAAATGAGCGGCGCTGTGATGTGCGGCTGGAAGGCGGGCAACACGGTGGCATTTGCCCTTCAGGAAAAGTTGTACAACGAGGAAGGCATAAAACCATATCTTGACTGGTGGAAGAAATACCATCTTGATACCCTGGATTACACCGTATTCATGAAAAACCTTGCCATGCCTATCCTGTGCACTGACAGCGAGATAGATTACATATTCAGCAAAATTAAGGAAACGCTGCCAACGCTTCTTGACCCTTATGAGGTACCCCGGCATATGGGAGCTGCTATGGCAAAGATTATTCCAGCCATCCAGGCTGAACGGCCGGAGCTGCTGAAAAAGCTTGGAGGATTTGCCTCCATGCCCACAGAGGTAATGTTAAAAAATACTATCCGCGCCGGGTACAACTGCAGCTTTACCCTATAAAAAACAGTTGAAGATGACACAAAGAAAATCCTTTGTGTCATCTATTATTTTGAGGTATATAGATTCTGCTTTTAAAAACTTTTCAAAGGAGGAGCATATGAAGCGAAGAATGAATCTTATTGGAACGGCAGTAATCATGCTGCTCATGATCCCGGCAATTAGCTCTGCCGCGTCTTTGAAGGGACTTCTCGTCTATGAATCAATCTATGGTTCAACCCCTGAAGTAGCATACTGGCTCAGGGCCATCATCGGCGATGATCAGCAGCAACTCGATGTAAAAAAGCTTGACCAGGTAATCGCCGTTAAGCCCTATGACTATGTCATCATCGGCAGTTATTCCAAGAATGAAAAACCGTCTCCGCGGATATATAAATTTGTCGAGACCTATCAGAATGAGCTGGCCCAGAAAAAGGTCGCCTATTTTCTTCTTCAAGGGGACTGGGATGAGACCATGGTGCTGAAAGTTCCCGGCGGGACCCCGCACCTGATTGGAGGCCGTAACTATCTGGTTGAGATCCAGGAGAAATTCCCCGGCGTAAAACCGGTTGTCATCGGCGGCTTCGGCGGCCGTCAGGTTATGCCTGCTTTGCAGGGTTTTGATTCATTTCAGATCTGGCTGCTGGAAAAGCTGGCCAAGGAGGGGGCGGCCTGGAGCGGGCTGGATATCTGGGAGTCGCTGGTGCCGGAGCGGGTTGAGGTATTTGGCAACGAGGTACGGCAGAAGATTCTGAACCTGCCGGCGCGCACTGATTTGGCAAAATACCGCGGGTACTGGAACTCGCTGCAGCCGGCATCCCTTACGGATTCAAGTAAACTCAAATATAAACCACGGCCCTATACCGAGCACAAAAGCACAGACCGGATACTGTTCACCCGCTCACGTATTCGGGGCACCCTTGAGACCGCAGAGAAGCTGTTACAGCAGTGGGCTAAGGAAAACGGCCTAACGTTGAAGGAGCAGCGCAGGACATTCTTTAACATCTATTATCATGCGGTGAAGAACTATGGCGGGAAAGAACTGACCATACACATAGTACCGGCCACGATGTCTGACGATCCGGGCAATGTCCACATATCGTTCCGCTCCTATGATAAGCCGGCAGAGAGAAAGGGTCTGGAAGAGGATGTTGCCAAGGCGGAAAAGATACTCTGGGCAGACGGACGCAAGGTGGAAGGAAGGTAATCCTACATGCAGAGTGGTGCGTGCGGAATAGGAAACGCATGACAGGCCGCTTGAGGATACAAACATGATCCTTAAAATGTTAAAATATTTCTTCCTGATTTTGTTAGGGCTGATTATCCTTATAGCACTCATTGCCACGCCGGTGATCATGAAAGCGCGCAGTGAGGGTGAGATACAGTATAAAAAATATGACGGGTACGCCCGTGAAGCTTTGGCCAAAAACTTCGAGCTGAAGCCGTTTCAGGTAAAGGAAGAGTTCCGCACCATTCATCCCTGGAAAGCCCTGAAGCTCATGAAGTTTATGATAGACAGCCAGGAGGGTGAAAAGTTCCGGCGCGTCAATACCCTTGATGCATCCCTGTTTCTCATTATGCGGATGTACACCCTGCTTATTACACCTCATTACAGCTACAATCTGCCCATGCTTTCTGTTGATATTATTTTCATCAGGGATAAGCGGATATTTGTTATTGAAGTTATTGACCCTGCCCGTATCAAGGATGAAAACATTGAATCCCATTATGCAAAATTGCGCGCCATGAAACCTGAGGTGGACAAGCTCGAGCCGATGACAGTCGATATGGAATGGGCTAAAACGATTGTCACTGACTTCAGCATCCATTCCCGCGCCGATAAGACCAAGGATGATTCTCTTTTTGAACTGTATAAAACCTATCTGGACACCTATATCGACATGGCAAAAAATGCAAAGCCGCTCTCACCGGATCTGAGCAAGAAGGTAGAAGAGGGGATGAAGGGCTATGTAAATTCACTGCTATCAAAAGGCGGCCCGGCAGTAGAGGTGTTTAAAAAATTGCTTGGCCCGGCAAAACAGCAGGAGTATGTGCGCACGGTGATGTTTGGCACTGAGTAAATAATATCCTATGATTTCAATAGTAACCAGATGATAGACGTGCAAAGGGTCCATTCGACCGTGGCCACGTCCGAGTTCAATTCTGGCCAGCAGTTCGATCAGGAGATGTTTACCCTCCCGTATCTGCAAAAGAACGGGTATTAATTAAAAAAATAGAGTTGTTATAAAAAAAGGGTGCTTGATTTCGTATTAAGCTCCCTTTTTCTTTTTCCTGTGTTACAATATATATAAAAATGTTTTACAATTATGTACCGGTGTTTTATATTTTTTGCTTATTAATCGCTCATTATTGCCGGGTTAGACAATGACGTATAAATCTATCACTGCATGTCTTTTAGCACTGTTCATATACAGCCTTGCCTGGGCTGAGCCGCTTAAAGTAAAAAAGGTGTACAGCGGTGAGGTTGTTAAGCTGCAGCAGGGGAAAAAAGTAAAATATATCGGCATTGACACACCGGGAGAAGGTAAATTCTTTTTTGAAGAATGTAAAATCGCGAATAGAAAGCTCGTTGCAGAAAAAGATATAACCATCGAACACGATGTCTTGAAAGAAGACAGTGCTGGACGGCTTCTTGGCTATGTCTATGTCGGTGACGTTTTCGTTAATGCCCAGCTCTTGAAAAACGGGTATGCCATTGTCGACATTGTCCCACCCAACAAAAAATATGCTGACCTTTTTATTTCTCTGCAGAAAGAAGCTCGAAAAAATCGCAGAGGGATCTGGAGATTTGAAGACCCTAATGATGAACCGTATTATATTGCATCAAAGAACATTAAAAAATTTCACCGTCCCGGATGCCGTATAGCCAAAGAGATTTCTTTTGATAAACGGATTATTTTCAGGAGTAAAGATGAAGCACTGGCTAAAGGCTACTCTCAGGACTGGCGCTGCAATCCACTCTTTAGAAAACAGGAAGAAGGTAAAAAATGACCGGGCATGCTGAGATAGCACCGGGTGTGTTTCGCATAACACCTGGCCGGTCAAACTGCTATCTGCTGTCCGGTGAAGACCTGACCCTCATTGACACCGGCATGCCGGGTGACGGCAAAGCAGTAATAGCCGCAATCGAACAGTGCGGTCGGACGGTAACAGACCTGCGCCACATACTGATTACCCATGCCCATCTTGACCATATCGGTTCACTTGCATTGCTAAAAAATGCAAGTGGAGCAAAGACAGTTGCAGGCTGTAAAGAGACCGATTACATACAGGGAACGAAAAAAACCTGGACTATGGGCAGAGAAGGGTTTGGCGGAAAACTTTTTAAAACGGTCCTTTTTTTTATGGAAACGTTCGTATTTAAATATGAACCGACTGCAGTTGATATCCCCTGCACGGGAGGAGAGCTTCTTGACTGCTTTGGCGGAATCCAGGTGGTGGCAACGCCCGGACATTCTCCCGGCAGCGTCAGTTTTTACCTCAAAGAAAAGGGGCTGCTCTTTGTCGGCGATGCGCTCAATGGAACCGGCGGTTTTGCCCTGCCCATGCGCTTTGGTTGTGCCAGTTATAAAGAGGCTGTGCGGTCAGTTGAGCAGCTCTCCCGGCTTGATTTTGACCTTTGCCTGCTCGGCCATGGAGAGCCCGTGGGCAACAATGCCAGCGCTCAGATGCGGGAACTGGTGCAAAAGGGATGCTGAACAGGCCGATTCCCGACAGCCACTATTTTCGGCAGCGCAGGGCCGTATGGATCGGTCTTGCGCTGACCATTGCCCTCGACACTGCCGCGCAGCTGTGCTGGAAAGCTGCCGCGGCCCATGCTCCCGAATCAGCAGGCATGCTGCAGATTCTTGCCACTACCTTCCGCCAGCCGCTTTTTTTAGTGACGGTCGCACTGTTCATCTGCATGTTCTTCAACTGGATGGCGGTGCTGTCCAAAGCTGATCTCAGTTATGCCCAGCCCATCACAGCATTGGGCTATGTATCGGTCAGTGTGATAGCAGCAATCTGGTTTCATGAAGACATTCCTGTGCACCGCATGGCAGGTATTGTTATGATTATATCTGGCGTGTGGTTCATCAGCGGCACCAGCCATCGAACCGTCACCGGCAATGCGCAATCTCCATCGAAAGCAAAAAGGTGCGAGGGCCAGCCATGACGGGAAGGGTTCTGGGACTATTGTTTGTTATTGTATCCGTAGTGCTCGAAGCATGCGCGCAGATATTCTTCAAGCAGGCTGCCGAACATGACCGTGGTGGAATGCATCCCCTTGCACTGCTTCGGACCGTGTGGCGCAA
The DNA here is from genome assembly GCA_903924805.1 of uncultured delta proteobacterium. Lineage (GTDB taxonomy): Bacteria > Desulfobacterota > WTBG01 > CAIYCZ01 > CAIYCZ01 > CAIYCZ01. The sequence continues at coordinate 7,035 of CAIYCZ010000525.1, forward strand.
TCAGCGTATTTTTGCCGGCATTATCTGTTTTTTACTTGAGGCGGTACTATGGACGCTGGCTCTCAGCCACCTCCCGGTGAGCATAGCGTTCCCCGCTGGAAGCCTTTGTTTTGTAATTGTCGCGTTGCTGTCACGTATCTTTTTCCATGAGCAGGTCGATGCCATGCGCTGGATTGGTATTGCGCTGATTCTCGGCGGCGTTACCCTGGTGGGTGTGTAATAATGGAGGGTATCAACGTAGTAACGGTTCGCTGGGTTTCATCAGTTAATGATATTCCTCAGGCATTGTGGGAAAACTGCTTTCCGCCACCTCTGGAAGGACGGTGGTGGTATGCAGTGCTGGAGCGCAGCAGCCTTGAAGATCAGTTCAGCTTTTTGTATGCGCTCCTGATGCGCGCTGATGTCCCCATAGGCATAGCGCCCGCCTTCCTGATGGATGTTCCGCTTGATATCATTGTTCCGCCTCCCCTCGCCCGCCTGCTGCGCTCTATCGGCACCTATTTCCCCCGCCTCCGCTATGTAAAA
>CAIYCZ010000526.1 GCA_903924805.1 uncultured delta proteobacterium
CGTCCATTGCTTCGTGAGCACTTCGCGCGTGACGATGCCGTGCGCGTCCTTGCTCACCTTCACGATCTGGCCCTTCTCCGCCACGATCCGGCTGCCCTTGTTCTTAATCTCCGCCTCGGCGTTGGCAATCGAGTCCTGCGAGTAGAACACTGAAAAGTCGGTCAGCTCAACAGCAACGGCTGGCGGCTCGCCTTTCTTTTTTTCTCGTACGTGCGTTTTGACTTCGATGGCCGCCACATCGTGGAACACCACCTGATTCTTCTCCACCGCCCGCTTGTCGAACACCTCGGCGGGGATGTATTTTGGCGCAATGTCAATGCCCTTGGCCCGCGCCTCGTCCAGCACGTTGGGGAACAGCCCCATCTCGAACTCAAAGCCCAGGATGTCCACCTTCGTGATGTGCTTCTTGCGGCATTCCAGAATGATCTCCTCGACGAAGAGCCGCGTCACCGGCTGGTTGACCGGCCCCACCACTACCAGACGCCCTGCCTTCTTCCCGTGGAACGCCGCGAAGCCCGTCGTCTTCTCCGCGCGGTAGGCGCGCAGGATGAGGTCAACAAAGGCGGCTTCTTTTTCTTCCAACTGTTTTTGCTGCTCCGCCTCGCGCAGGTTCGGGTTCACGCCGATGTAATGCTGGCGCTCGTACTTGCCCAGGTTGAGGATTTCAAAGGCGCGGTAGTCCTTGCCTTCAGCCTTGAGTCGCCGCTGCACCCCTATCAGCCGCTTGCGCGTGGTATGGATGGCGAACTTGCCCAGGTCGCTGACAATCCACTTGCGGCCGTTCTTTTCGGCAACGGCCGCCGTCGTGCCAGAGCCGCCGAAGAAGTCGGCGACCAGGTCACCGGGGTTGGATGAGGCGTTGATGATGCGTTCGAGCAGGGCTTCGGGTTTTTGGGTAGGGTAATCCACTCTCTCTGTGGATTGCGAGTTTATGGGCGCAATATCCTCCCAAATATCTTCAATGGGATTCCCTTGAGACTCGTCAAGATAGCGCTTTACTCTAGGCATCCCGCCGCCCGTGATAACGATCCTGCCCTCCTGCATCCCCTGATCTATACGTGCTTGAGTCCATATCCAATGCTTCCCCGCAGGTGGAGAAAGGAGTTGATTGCCAAACTTGCGCGGTTCGCCTGCACCAGCTTGAGTGAAGTTGTCCAGCATGTATCGCCGGCCTGTATCGGGTTCAACATTTGAGTAGTGTTGCTCAATACGCTCACCGGCTAATGGCACAAAGAGCTTTGTGAACACAGGTGATTCGCCCTTTGCATAGAAATAGATAGAGTCAGAAACATTGCCAAATGAATTGGCCTGCCCCTTGGACGAACGGATCTTCTGCCAAGTAATCGCGTTGCGGAACTTGTCGGATCCGAGCACTTCATCCAAGAGTAGCCGGATGTAACTATTCACTCGCCAATCGCAATGTACATAAATGCTTCCATCCTCTGATAGTAAATCCCGCATCAGGATCAGCCGCTCGTAGATCATGGCAATGAAGGAATCCGCGCCCTTGCCCCAGGTGTCGCGGTAGGCGATCTCTTCGAGGATGTTGGGCTTCTTGGTGAAGGTATCGTCGCCGATCTCGATGTCCATGGAAAAGTCCGCGCCCACATCGAAGGGCGGATCAATGCAGATCAGCTTCAGGCCGCCCTGCTTTTCGATCTCCTCGCGCAACGGGCCGTTCTTCAGCGATGACAGGATGAGCTTGTTGTCGCCCCAGATGAGTTTGTTCGTCCAGCCCTTCATCTGCCGTCCGCGAGTATCGAACAAACCGAGTTGAAGGCTTGTATCTTCCAGCTTCTCGGCGCGAGGCTCGTCCACCTGCTCGATGACCTGGAAGGGCAGGACTATATTGCAGACCTCGCTCGTCTTGCCGTACCAGACCAGTTCCACCTCCCGCTTGTCTTCAAACAACAGAAAGCGATACTTCTCCGGCAACGGCCTGTCCGCCTCAATAAAGCGGACGATCTCCTGTTGCTCCTGTTCGGTCAGTCGTGGCATAAAAATTCACTCCTTCGCGGTGTTCTACTCAGGTAAAGCTATTCGTTCTTCAGCATAAGCATTCCCCATCATCATCTCGTAGTGAGCGACATGGCCCGACTTGACGAAGATTGCCTTGAACACATTGAGGTAGGTCTCAACCATTGAGTCTTCAATCGAAACATAAAGATCGTCGTCGGCAAAATGTGAACCAGCATTAACCCATGTAATTATCGGGGACATCCACAGATTATTTCTTTTTTATAGTCTATTGGGGACAACGGTTCTATTTAATTTAGAACCGCCCCGATTTTCTTCAGCCTATTTTTTGATATACGCATTCAATCCAACGATAACAGGCTTTCCATCTATTATCGCCGTAGTCGTCTGGTTGCCGTGGCTTGAGGCGATGACCAGAGTTTTACCGCTCGCCGATGGCGTAGGTGTTTGCATTTCAACCGTGATTATCAATTCGTTTTCTTTAATTTCTACTTTCATACTTTTCCTATTTTCTGCCGGTGTCCGGCAATCAGAATCTTGTATTGTTTGTCATTTTTCCCAGGTTTCATAATACTCTATCTCCGCCTATTTTATCGGCCCCTGTTTGATAGCACGCCTTAAGCGTTTCCCATGCGCAGCGGATTAAATCCGAAAGCATGTTTTTGTGCACTCACCTATAAAATTAATCTTGTTTGATGTCTTTCCAGAATAGGAGACAATAAGAGACAACAGCGCCTATTAAAAAAAGACGCTGCATTATGGATTAAATATCCTTAACTCCAGCCCCGCAATCCCCTTGAAGTGCTTTTTATTGCCTGTGGTCAGCGAAATGTTATTTTCAACTGCGGTAGCGGCAATAATCGCGTCACCGGCACGCATGCCTGTTGAGAGCGCGTATTGTTCAATATAAATTGCTGCACGATGACCGATATTTTCTGTAAACGGCAGTATTTGAAAATTAAAGTCAGCAAGAAAACTCTTTGTGATTTTTTGCATGTCCTTTGATTGCGGACATTGCATTAATTCCATGAAGGTGAGTATCGAGATCCTGCGTTGTTGGTTCATTTCAACTACGTGGGCTGCCTTTTTATTTCCCTTTTGCACCCAGATGAGAATATCAGTATCAAACAGCACGATATCTTCCTCCGCGAAGCTGTGCCATTAACTCATTGATATCCGTATCTTGTGGAAGCATTCCAAAAAACGGATGTTCACTCACCTTCACCTTTTTATCCTTTGCTTCTGAAGACGGAACAATAACGCCTTTCTGTTTGCCATGATACATGATCGTGACTTTTTCTTTTCTTTCGAGAGCCTTTAGAATATCTCTCATTTTGTATCTCAGATCAACAATAGTTGCTTTCACGGTATCTCCCTTGCTTTTTAAAAATGTATACAGAGATTATACATTTAGTTTGTTATAATGCAATATTTTATTATGAGTGTAGGGTCAGGCTTAAATATTAAGCATTGAAATTTATTTTATGCAGTTGTTCCCTTAAGAATTCAAACATCTCTTCCTTTGTCGGCGGGCAGCCGCTGAGCCAGGTATTATCTTCGGCAATTACCTTTGTGCATTCACCGACAAAGATGGTTCTGTTTGATGCCCTGCCAGAATTATTCTTCCCCAGCACGATGGTCGTTTCTTCTTCCTTCTCTGTCAGCTCATTCTCAATCCGATGCAATGCGGAAAAGAGCGGAATGAGGCAGCCGCTGCAGGCAGTCTGAGCGCAGAGTTTGAGATGGGGGAAGGCCCGTTTTAAATAATCTTCCGGCTGCTCAAAATTCATTTTAAAATTCTTTAAGTCATCCCCCTGGATGTCAATTTTTGCAATGTTCATTTCCCCCAGCCCTGCCTCATGACCCAGCCTGATGGTTCTGATTTCCCGCGGATTGATGCCCATAAGAGAGGTTGTTACGGCATCACAAGCGACAATGTCCGTGCTTGCCAGGAGGAAGTTTTTATTTTTGTGCACCGGCGCGGTGCAGTCAACAACGGTGAGGGAAGGGCGGATTAAGAGGTTTAATTCAGTGACTGAGCCATGAATACCGTCTGTACCCACGTGATGGAAAGACGGCTTATCTTCCCGCCTGATAAACCCCTTGAGATTTTTCATGCCGATGGAAACTCTGGTGAGGTAGTGGGGTTTCGGCACCGGGACGTTAATGATATGATCCCAGGTAAAGGCGTGCTCTGATACGGAGAATGTCTTGGGGGTTCTGGGAGAATGATTTTTATATACCCGAAACGGTCCGTCATCAAAAAGTATCCAGGGTACATTTTGTCGCCTGGCAATATCATCGATTCCGGTTTCAATGAAACATTCCCGCAAGGCAGAGCGTGGCTGAAAATAGTTGGGCCCTTCACCAATCGCAATAGATGTCGCGCCCTGCTGGCGGCACCACACAATGAGTGCTTCAACGAGTGCCGGGTTTGTTGTCTGGCCGGTGGTGTAGTGCTCGGGCTCAACCAGGTTTGGCTTGATGAGAACGGATTTTCCTTCCAGCACAACCTCTGAAGCAAACGGCTTCAGCAATATTTGAAGCGTCGGCAGGATACCGTCTTGTATCTGTCTTATGGAGACGATTGACATGGTGTACTCTATGCTATGAAAAAAAACAATTAGGCTAGTAGCGAACAGCGATTAGAAAATAGCGATCAGCAAACAGTTTATTTTTTTAAGCTGATAGCTGACGGCTGATAGCTTTTCATTCATTCTTAACCACTTTAATCACCATTCCGGGCTGAAGCTGAAGCAACCTCATTATGTAAAGGTTCAGGTAAATTCTCATTGACAATTAAATTGTATATATATTAACATATAACGTTTTTTCAATGAAGGAAATGTTCCAACCTTATATATCTATGGCGGTGTAGCTCAGTCGGTCAGAGCATGCGGCTCATATCCGCAGTGTCCGGGGTTCAAATCCCTGCACCGCCACCACTTAAATCCTCCTTATAACGTCAAGCTGCCCGCGCGTTATAATCCTCATTGGTACAACACCGGATAATCACTGCGACGCATCAGTAGATACCGGCAGCTATCCGCTTGTTACCTGTTGGTAAGCGTGAAACAGGGTAAATAAAAAAGAGTTCCCCCATCATAATTATAAAGGAACTCTTTTTTATTCTTTTGCCGCAGCAAAATGCTATTTCATCATTTTTTCAATAAATGCCTTGTTGAACCTCCATGATCCCCCAACTCTAAACCCCGGGATTGATCCCTGTTTAGCCAGCTTATAGACAGTTATTTTTGATAGTTTCAAATAATCTGCCACTTCTTCTGCTGTGAGTATTGAGGAATTAGCATTCAAATCTTTATTCTTTCTCCTCATTTATAAATCCTCCTTTACTATTATATTCTCAGTCCATAATATATAATCCATATAACACAAAAATTAATTATTGCAAGCCTAATATTGTTTTTAATTAACAATATTTTAATTTTACATGTATTGATAGAAAAAGTCTTGTTAATGAGAATATCCTGAAATTAGATAACATATTAAAAATATACAGGTTATTTTAAAAGAGGAGAGCTATTATTTTATAGTATTTATAAAATTTGCCGGGTATTTATCATCTCCGGTTACATTTAAAAAAGCATGTAAAATTAATTAATTATAATTACTTATGGTTCATATGCAGGGAAGATGTGCCGGGGGAAATGCAAAATATTTTTTATAATAATTTTTCTTATAGATAGAGCCTAATAATAATACAATAGGGGGATATTTATGATGAAAGACCCCTATTAGAGGGCTGAGAAAATTAATTTAGAGAATTGTAACATACTATGAGCAATATAAATTTTCATTGCATAAAAAATGCTGATACATAGAGTATTACATGCATCATACAAAAAAGCAGTAAATAAAGCATCTGAGGCACTCGATGGAAACCATAGAGTGTCATCTGCACAGTGGAGATTGATACGGTATAATTATATATTTAATAGAAGCGTGGATATGACAACAATACGACAGTCTATCATAGAACTGCTATATACCGGTGAGTGGACGGCGCGGGATATCTCCAAGCTCAGGCACATCTCTGAGAAAGATGTCTACGGGCATCTGGATCACATTAAAAAAACTGTCAGGGAGCATTTCAGAATGAGACCTGCCGAATGTTTGCACTGCGGATTCCGTTTTACCAAGAGAGAGACTACCCGTTCGCCCGGCAAATGTCCGGTATGCAGGGGAGAGCATATTCAGGATCCGGTATTTTCCTGCGAACCGTAGAGCCTATTAGCGGGACGCAAATTAACGCACCGCTTCACCGCCGAGATCGCTTGAGAAAATATCCTCTGCTAACTCAGCATACTCTGCGGTAATTTCCGGCTATTTTTTATAAAAATTCTGGAGCTGGTCTATTAAAAATTTCCTGATAATATTTTTATAATTATCGGGCCCCTGTGCTGCCAGATTATCTATAATAGTACGTATAATCTTATAGAGAATTTCATCGAGCGTTAGGGCAGTCCCCTCCAGCCCTGAGACATCGTCTATAAATACATCAGGGAGTTTGAAATGAATCGCTTTGACGCCTGTTGACGGCGAAGAAACCCGCACCTCAATAGATTTTGCTTTCAGCCGCCCCAGTATAATAAGCTGTTTCTTTTTCTCCCCATCATGCTTTCCAGAGCTGCTGCCTTCTTCCTTACGGTTTTTGTGGTTCGTTACGAACAGCGGGCCCTTTTTCAGATGATCCAGGTTAAACCCGTTTGCCCCGTGCTCTGCATTTATAGAAATGCCATGAAGCTTTATGCTATGAATCTGTATTATCTGCTGTGATAAGGTAAGAACGTCTATGTCCATCGTTCCCGATTTTAATGAAAAGAGGGGTTTATCTGAAAATCCTGAAGGGTTTGCAACAGTAAGTTTTTCCATACTAACCGAATTCAGGAAAGGGGATATCCTCAGGCTCATAATACTTGTTTTGAGGCCGATAGTATGGGAGAGCTTTGTTTCTATCAGTTTCCGGACAGCAAAATTACCGGACAGATAGACGGCAACCAGTAATCCAGCACCTACAGCGAGAACGGTAAAAAACTTATTTTGCATGTGCGTATATCCTCTTGTGTTTCCTCATCCGGGGAATTCATTAAACCTGAATATGCCATTCTGGAGAAGCAGGTACCCTCCCTTACCCTGATCCCATGCGGGAAGCGCGTAGAAGCACTTTTCTCCCCATTTATGTATTACGGTTTTATGAGCATGACCGCAGATGACCGCATCCATACCACTCATAAAATACGCATTAATTGCTTCCTCAGAGAATTGAAACCGTGACTGATCCTGGGCATATATTACCTGTTTACTTTTTAGAATAAATTTTCCGGCAAGATAATTTTCTATGGCGCCGGGAAGGATTGCATCTAATAATCTATAGACGGGCCATGCAATCTTTTTATAGCGTTGAAACCGTGCGTCCCTGGTATAGAGCGAGTGACCGTGGGTAAGATAAATTTTTTTCCCGTCAATCGTTACTGCTGCCTCTTCCCCCAGGAACTTGATCCCGAAAGGAGCCAGTGCCTTATGGCTGAGCAGCAGGTCGCGGTTCCCGATCAGCATGCACACCAGGGAGCCCTGTGTCGCTGCATCTTTCATCAGCTGCAGCACTTCGCGGTTGTCACGGAGAACAGCTCTGTTATTGGCCCAGTAGTCAAAAAAATCTCCCAGGATGTAGAGATCCGCCTTTTCAGCACAGACCATCTTGAGAAATGAGATAATTAAATCCTTCCTTTCCGGGTGGCGCGTGTCAAGATGGACATCGGCAATAAAAAAGGTCATTTTCATTTGTAAACACTCTTAAAATCAGGTCTTCTCCACAATGAGTGGGTGAGCACAAACAGTGTGAGCGGCAGGGGAGGTTTTCATAGCCACAACACAACCGCCCGGTACCTGAGGAACGGCAGGTGCCTTGCGAATTCTGTAGTGCCAGACCCCATTGCATTCCCCTTGCCGGAGGCTCTGGAAGCTGCCTGCCCGGTGCACGATACGCACGCTGCCGGGGTCGTGACGTAAGCCACTGTGAATATTGTTGCGGCGCTGAAAACCTCCCCTGTCGCTCACGACAAGCATGCTATACAAGGGGAAATAGTACCCGCTGGCAGGTGATAAAGGGGAACCCTTCTGCCAGAGCAGTTTTAAGGTTACCTAGTGCTCAATTTTACCCACTTGAGTGGGAGAAGACCTAAAAAATAAGATATATAGGTATGCCTTTTTTTTGTTAAAATGTCCATAATCAATTATTATGTACATATTAAACAGTAAAGTGATAACATGGTTTCAGGCAGATACGATATAAGAGGCAGGGAATATGAAAAAAATTTATTGGGCGCTGTTTAGTATTTTGCTGCAGCAGTGTTTCTGCGTGCACGCCTTCTCCGCCAGTGATGAGATAGTATCACGCTCCAGACCCATGCTGCACACCTATGTGGAGATAAAGGCATGGGGGAGCAATGCAGGGAACGCCATTGAGGAAGCGTTTGATGAGATGGAGCGGGTTAACGGCCTGCTCAATAACTATGATCCCAAAAGCGAGATTTCAAACATCAATCAGCATGCCGGCGGCAGCCTTGTCACGGTCAGTCCGGAAACCGTGGATGCCCTCCAGCGTGCCATTAAATACGGAGACATTACCGGCGGAGCGCTTGATATTACCGTGGGGCCGCTGCTGAGACTGTGGGGATTCGGCAAGGATGCTGTGGGATTATCCGGCAGTGAGCCGGATCGGAGAGCTATACGGCAGGCACAGGCACTGGTAAACTATCGTGCAATTGAACTCAACGCACGGGAGCGCACCGCCAGGCTGAAACAGAAAGGCATGTGGATTGACGTGGGGTCATTTTCAAAGGGATATAGTGCGGATAAAGCAATTATTATTCTGAAGAAGCGCGGCATACGCAATGCTCTGGTAATAGCCGGCGGTAGTATCTGTGCTATCGGACACAAGCCGGATGCTTCACTCTGGCAAGTGGGCATTCAGCACCCCCGCAGACCGGGAAGTCTCCTGGCTGTTGTCTTTTTAAAAAACGGCTCTATCTCCACGTCGGGTGATTATGAGATATTTTATAAAAAAAACAATAAGCGGCGGACACATATTATTGACCCGCGCACCGGAACGCCGGTGGAGCATCTTCAGTCAGTGAGTGTTATTGCTCCTGACGGCATGTCGAGCGATGCCCTTTCTACAGCGCTGTTTGTGCTGGGACCTGAAAAAGGCATCAGCGTGGTGGAAAGCCTGCCAGGGGCTGAAGCATTAATAATTTCAGAGGGGGGAAAGGCATCCTTTTCCAAAGGGTGGCCGGAGAAGAAAATCAATTATTAATAGGGTTCATGGATTCGAGGGTACAAGGATTCTCGTGTTTGCTCTAAGAATTTAAAATTATCTACTCTGGACCCCCTGGGTACTACATCGCTACTTTAACCATACTCACCTTTTTTATCTTATCGAGTTCCCGTTTGTACTGCTCCCGCTTTTCGCCTGTAGCCACCATCCCTTCAATAAAAATTTTGTGGTCAGCAATCCCGGTATTTTCTCCTTTTTTCAGCATCTGCGGAAACCTGTCGGTTGCGAAAACCTCTTCAGCATTTTTCAGCCGTATCTGTATGGTGCTCCCCGCTGTTCCGGGGATAAACACAAACCAGTCAATATCCTGCAGCGGAATAGTTTTTGCGACGATAGTAACCCGGCGATTGTCTCCTGGAACCGGTACCATTACTTCCACTATAAGCTCTTTTGCATGATGTTCATAGGGCTTGAGAAAAGGAGTTTCACCCCGTTCTTCCCAAGAATAGAGTATTTTAAAGTTTTCAACCACGGTGGTCTGATTCCAGATATCAATAACCTGTGCCGTGAAAAAAGGCGGTTTTTCCTTTTCACCACATCCTATATAGAATAAAATTATGGCTATTAAAACAATATGCCATAAACGGTTATTACATAAAGGTTTATTTCGAAACATCATCTTTATTTCAATCATCAATTTTTCTCCGCTCTGGTAATTATGCTTGACTCATTTATAAAGAAAATATACTACCATTGTCAATGAATATGAATAGAGACAAACTTTATGCACAAATAAAGCAGTTTCCCAAAGTGGATCTCCACCGGCATCTTGAGGGAAGTATTTTACCTGAAACTTTTGTGGAAATAGCCCGGAATTATGGCGGTGACCTGCCTGCCTATGATGTTGAAACATTGCGGCCATTGATTCAGGTGTCTGATGACCCTCCCGGATTTCACAATTTCCTCAGTAAGTTTAAAGTATTCCGCTGCTTTTATTCCTGCAGGGAAGCTGTTGAGGAGGTTGCTTTCAGGGCGGTGCAGGAAGCAGCAGAAGATTCGGTTAAATATCTTGAGCTTCGCTACAGCCCGACCCACTTTGCCTGCAGCGGCAGGTTCAGTGAACGGGATGTGGTGGACTGGATACAGGGGGCGCTTAACCGCGCCGGTAAGACATTTGATATTATCGTTGTCCCGATAGTAACCATCAGCAGGGATTATGGCGTTGCGCTTGCAGAAGAGACCGTTACCATGGCTGCGAATCTGCCACCCGGATTTTTTTACGGCCTTGACCTGGCAGGAGATGAGCTTACCAATCAGGCCCGGCCGTTTGCAAAGATTTTTGAGATGATAAAAAAGAACGGTCTCGGGCTTACCATTCACGCCGGTGAGGCCGGGGGTGCTGCCAATGTGCGGGAAGCAGTTGCAGATTTTCATGCCGACAGAATCGGTCATGGTATATGGGCAGTTCAGGATATATCGCTCCTTGAGATTCTGCGAGAAAGGAATATCCTGCTTGAGGTATGCCTTACCAGTAATCTGCAGACCGGCGTGGTATCCTCTATCAAAAGCCATCCCATAAAAAAGCTGTTAGAATATAATGTGCCGGTCAGCCTTAATACCGATGACCCTGCCATATCCGGTATTGTGCTGACTGATGAGTATATACGGGCAGTGGAGGAACTGGCGTTCACCATGGATGATTTAAAGACGCTTAACCGGGTAGCGCTTGATCATGCATTTTATCCGGACCGGGAAGCGCTTAAAAAGAGACTCTATCATCTGTGGGACTAAAGAATTAAGGGTGAAAAGTGAAAAGTGAAAAGTGGGAAGTGGAAAGGCCTCCCTTTTTTGCAGGTTGAAAAGCCCCCCTTTTATTGTAAAAACAGATTTTTTGTGGAAAAATCCGGGTCGCTGGTTACGTTTATCCCCAGCCTGCGCAGCCCTGCTTCATCGCCGGGAGTAGGGATGTGGGTGATGTGCATCTCGCAGTCGCGGAGTTCCTTTAGCTGCTCAATTGCCAGTTGTGCCGCAGGGTTTGACATGGCGCTGATGCAGAGAGCGATGAGCGTCTCTTCCATGTCAAGGCTTGCGGTTTTAGTATTCAGAATGGTTGTTTTAAAGTTTGCTATTGTTTCGGTTATGTTCCGGGGCAGCAGGTGAATTTTCGCAGGGATGTCCGCCAGCTTTTTTATGGCATTGATAACAACGCTTGATGCCGCGTGCATCAGGGATGAGTTGTTCCCGGTCACCATGGCGCCATCGGGCAGTGCAATGGCGGCGCCGCAGAAGATGCCCTCATTGCCTTTCTGCTGCTGCTGGGCTTCAGTTGCTGCCGTGCGGGCCATGGCAACCACCTCCCGGTCGTCGATTTTAATATCCATCTCGTTCATGAGAAGTTCAACCCGCTGAACCGCCTCCCGGTCCACAAAACCCATGACATACTCGCAGCTGTACCTGAAATACCTCCGTATGAGTTCCTGTTTTGCGGCTTCCTGAACGGCACCATCATCAGTAATAGCAAAGCCAACCTTGTTTACTCCCATGTCGGTCGGCGATTTATAGACTGATTCTGCTTCTGTAATTTTCTCCAGTATCCGTTTGAGCACCGGGAAAATTTCAATGTCCCGGTTGTAGTTTATGGCAGCTTTCTGATGGGCTTCCAGGTGAAAAGGGTCAATCAGGTTAAAGTCCATGATGTCCGCCGTGGCAGCTTCATAGGCAACATTTACCGGATGTTTCAGGGGCAGATTCCATACGGGAAAGGTTTCAAGCTTTGCATACCCGGCCTGAACACCCCGTTTGTGCTCGTGATACAACTGTGAAAGACAGGTGGCGAGCTTACCGCTGCCGGGTCCGGGACCGGTCACTACCACCAGCTGCTTGTTTGTCTCGATATACGGGTTGCTGCCGTATCCTTCATCGCTTACAATGGTATTCACATCAGTGGGATAGCCTTTGGTAAAGCTGTGAGCGTAGACACGGATAGCGCGGCGCTCCAGCTTGTTTTTAAAGATTTTTGCAGCGGGCTGGTTTTCAAAACGGGTGATTACCACGGCCGTTATATCAATGCCCCATTCTTTTAGATCATCAATCAGTTTGAGCGCGTCGGCATCATAGGTAATGCCAAAATCAGCACGGACTTTTTTCCGCTCTATATCACCGGCATAAATGCACAACAGTATGTCAGCCCGGTCTTTGAGCTTCTGTAACAGCTCCATTTTTACGTTTGGGTTAAACCCGGGCAGCACCCGCGCTGCGTGGTAATCAAACAGCAGCTTACCGCCAAATTCAAGATACAGCTTATTGCCAAACATCGTGACCCGTTCCAGTATTGCCGCTGTCTGTTCTTTTAAATACAGATCATTGTCAAAACCTATTCTTTTTGTCATAGTCTCCCCTGTTTGTTACGGTATATGTTTTAGTGAAAAATGATTTTAGCCACAATGAAACTTCTTCAACTATTCAGGAGGCATAGTAGCATGGACAGGAAATTTTTATCAAGTCCTTCCTGTGGGGGAGAGCATTTTTTGCTTCCTGTTGAATTGTTGTTGCTGTAAAATATAATATAGGGGAGGATAGAAGCAGTTGGAATTAAGATTTTGAGGAATAAGGTTAAGGGGAATAGAATAACGAATAAAGGGCGCTGCCGCGAGAGTTGGTTTAATAGTGGATGTCCCCACATTATACTCCTACTCGGATGAGGCTATGCAGGGACTACTTGAGTGAACTGATTTTTACACCTTGGGAAAACATGGTTGCTTATACACGGGTTTTATTATAGAAGAACAGTATCGTTTAGATTTCATCATCAATAATCTTAAAAGGAGGAGGGGTATGAAAAGAGCTGCAAAAGCGGTATGTCTGGTGTTGGTGCTCGGGCTTGCGGTCACGGGCTGCGGCAAAAAGTCGGGGCTGGAGGGCAAGGTGGTTGACGGCGAGGGGAAGCCGATAGCAGGGATGA
>CAIYCZ010000527.1 GCA_903924805.1 uncultured delta proteobacterium
CAGATTGAATACTCGGCATGGAAAACGTTGACAGCAAGAGCACTCTTTTTGAAAAGATTATTTCTTATAGGGGCAGGATCGCAGAGCTTGCCATTGGCTTAACTGCCAACAAAATATTATCAACGCTGGCCTTTGATTATTTCCTCTATCCGTTCATCATTTATAAATTTGGGATACTTAGAGGCGGCGTGGCGATGACTGCGTTGTCATTTATTGCCTGTTTCCTGACCATGAAGTTTTATGACTGGTCGAAGCGGGACTGGCTGGGGATTGAAGCTATAAAGAGTTTAAAAGAATACAAAGGAAACACAAAAGCAGGGCATCTCATTTCACGGATCATGGAAAAGGGTGACCTGGCGGCATTTTTATTTCTTTCCCTTTACTATGATCCATTTATTACCACCGCCTATATGCGTCACGGCGCATATAATGGCATGTCAAAAAGAGACTGGAAGATATTATCCGGCAGTCTGCTGCTCAGTAATGGCTATTGGACTTTGGCCTGCTATATGGGCATAACGCTGGTGGAATGGGCTTGTGGGCTTGGAAGACGATAACCAGCAGAACTGTTACATGAGGTGATGTTGGGCCAATTCATTTCCGGTAAAAACAATGCAAAAAGATTGGACTGTGAGCAGAACTCCTAAGATAGTCATTAAAGACACACATAAATATGGCATTGGTGTTTTTGCCGGACAAGATATAAAAAAGGGACAGTTGATAAAGGTCCTCAGTGGAGAAATCATCTCACTTGATGAATGTGTAAGAAGAGTGGTCGAAGGTAATGAACAGATGGATGATCCCCTGCAAATTGGCATAGAGAAGTACATAGAACTTGATGAGGACGTTTGCATCAATTACCAGGTTCAACGTACTCTATCCTCCCTGAGAAGCCTGGTGCTGTCACTATGCTTCCTGCTTCTTTTTCTAAGCTGTTCCCTGATTGCTGCAGCCTGACTGACCAGATCGGCACTAACATGCAGCGCCCTGTGCTCGATAAGGTCTTTTAATTCCTGCTGAAGTGAACGGTTGTGCTGTTTCGCAGCGCTTTTAAGCTTATCAAGAGCTGCATTTGAAATGTCTCGCACAAGAATATTAGGCATTGTATCTCACCTCCTGTCATGTGATAGCAATATGATAGCACAGACTGTTATTGTGGCAAGATATTTTTATAATAAAAAAATCAAAACATCTCTGCATCGGTCCAGCGCACCATTTCTCCCATGCATGGCAGGCCGTCATGGTGCCACATCATGGACGGGGTGGGCATCTTGCCCGGCGGGCACAAGCGGGAAACGCCAAGGCCGGCAAGCAGGTTGAGCATTTCAGGCCGCCGCTTGTCTGCGACTTCAAGCCCTGCGTTCTGCATATAGCCTTTGATCGGCTCTAAATAGCTGCTAATATCCTTCAGGTCCTTCAGGGGAACGATTCGTATAAACCGGTGCAGCGGAGAAGAAACAAATTCCTTCAAGGGCTCATACACAACGGTCCACGTAAGATTATCTGCTGTCTGCAGAGAAATGTCCTCTCCTCCCAACTCCCTGAGTTCATACGAGTTGCATAGATGCCTGAGCACCGCAGCATCCTCGATATTGAGCTGCGCAGGAGGAAATTTTTTCTCAAGCGCTGCCATGGCTTCTGCAAGCACGGTTACAAACTGTTTCGGACTTACCTCTCCGCCTTCTTCCAGAAAATAAATCTGTGGTGAAA